>NZ_CP040517.1:0-107500 GCF_005849285.1 Luteithermobacter gelatinilyticus
TGGCGGATTATGTCATGAAAACACCCGCAAAACCCGCTGCCCGCAAGGGCGGGGCCAGGAAAGTCAACTTTCATCTGGTTTCCGATGCAACCGGTGATACGCTGGAACAGGTGGCCAAGGCGGCGCTGGCGCAATTTCCGGATATTGAACCGGTTAAACATATGTGGCCCATGATCCGGACCTCGCGCCATATGGAACGGCTGTTGCCAGAATTCAAGGAAGTGCCGGGCATCATCATGTTCACCCTCGTCAATCCGGAAATTGAGGAAGTGTTGGTGAATGCCTGTCAGGAAAACAACTGGCCTTATATTTCCGTGATGCAGGGCATTATCCGTCAGCTCGGCCACCATTTGGGAGTCAAAAGCATTGCCCGGCCGGGATTGCAGCATGAAATGAATGAGGAATATTTCGAACGGATTGACGCCATTCATTATACATTGGCTCATGATGACGGCCAGATGAGCGAAGGCCTCGCCGAGGCGGATGTGATTTTGGTGGGCGTATCGCGCACATCCAAGACGCCGACCTGTATTTATCTCGCCAATCGAGGCCTGAAAGCGGCCAATGTGCCCATCGTGCCGGGCTGTCCCCTACCGCCGGATCTGGAAAAGAATCGCCACAAATTTATCGTCGGGTTGGTGAACAGCGCCGACCGGCTGATTCAGATTCGCAAAAACCGCCTTTTGTCCCTGAAGGAAGATAAGGAAACCGCTTATGTGGACGAAGACGCCGTGAAGGAGGAAGTCCGGATGGCCCGGCGCCTGTTTGCCAGTTACGGCTGGCCCATCATAGATGTGACCCGTCGCTCCATTGAAGAGACGGCGGTGGCGGTGATGAATCTGAAACACAAATATGATGAGGAGCAGGCCCGCCGAAACGGCCTGAAAGAACATAAATAACTCAGGACATTAATGACTAAGAGCACATAGATAAAAGGTCCATATCAGAAAAAGATCGGGGCCCGAAGGAGGAAAGCCGCCAAAAGATTCCGGGATATCCGAGATATTATCGTAAATATGATTTTCGGGATTTTGTAAGAATAGGAAAAGGGGAAGAGATGTCATGTCTCTCATTCTGGCTTCGGGCAGTCGCTCGCGCAAAAAACTTCTGGAAGATGCCGGTATTGCCTGTCGGGCGCATCCCGCTTCTGTTGATGAGGCGGCCCTAAGAGACCGGATGAGTGCTGCAGGGGCCACCTTCCAGGACATTGCCGAGACGCTGGCCCGGGAAAAGGCCGTGCAGGTATCGCGGAAATATCCGGGACATTATGTTCTGGGTGGGGATCAGCTTCTTATCTGCGATGGTCGTCTGTTTGCCAAAGCCCATAATCTGGATCAGGCGCGCCGCCATTTGAAATTTTTTCGGGGCCGGACTCATTATCTCTATACCAGTCTGGTTCTGGTGAAGGATGACGAGGAAATCTGGCGGACGACAGTGACGCCGGAACTGACCATGCGGGACTTTTCCGATGATTTTCTGGAACATTATCTGGAAAAAACGGGGGAAGCGATCCTGTCTTCCGTGGGGTGTTATTTCCTGGAAGAGCGAGGGGCGCAGCTTTTTGCGGAGATCAAAGGGGATTATTTTTCCATTCTGGGGCTACCGCTTTTGCCCTTGATGGAAATATTGCGCCAGAAAGGAGTACTGCGGCGATGAAATTGAGCGGACAGGCAAAACTGGCAGGCGTGATCGGGTATCCCGTGGCGCATTCCCTTTCCCCCCGGCTGCATGGTTACTGGCTGGAATATTACGGGATTGACGGGGCCTATATCCCCATGACTGTCAAACCGCAGGATCTTGCCGAATGCTTGCGGATCTTGCCCAAGTTGGGGTTTCGCGGCTGTAATCTGACGGTGCCGCACAAAGAGGCGGCTGTGGCCCTGATGGACGAGGTGGAAGAACATGCCCGGCGGATCGGTGCGGTTAACACCGTCATTATCGAACAGGATGGCCGGCTTTTCGGGCGCAATACGGACGGGCTGGGATTTCTGGAAAACATTCTGGTCAATGCGCCGGCCTGGTTACCGCCCTCAGGCCCGGTTACTGTGATTGGCGCCGGGGGAGCGGCCCGGGCCATTCTGGTGGCGTTGATGGATGCGGGGGTGCCGGAAATCCGGCTGGTCAATCGCACGGCAGAGAAGGCGGAAAAACTGTCTCAGGAGCTGGGGGCGGATGTGATCCGGGTTTGGCCGTGGCAGAAACGGTCTGAAGCCCTGGAAGATATTACGCTTTTGGTGAACAGCACCACTCTGGGCATGAACGGTCAGCCGCCGCTGGATCTGTCGTTGGATCGGTTGCCTCATAAAGCGGTGGTCAATGATATTGTCTATGCGCCGCTCAAGACCCCGCTGCTTGCGGCCGCCGTCGCCCGGGGCCATACGGTAGTGGATGGTCTGGGCATGCTGCTGTATCAGGCTGTACCAGGGTTTTTTGCCTGGTTCGGGCAAGAACCGGAAGTCACCGATCGTCTGCGCCAACGGGTACTGGAGGGGCTTCAGTGAAGGCGCGTCGTGATATCGGGCGGCAGGATCTTGTTCTTCTGGGGCTAACGGGATCCATTGGCATGGGCAAATCGGAAACGGCCCGTATGTTCCGGGCGGAAGGGGTGCCGGTTTTTGATTCCGATGCCGAGGTGCACCGCCTCATGGGGCCTGGCGGGGAGGCCGTGGAAAAGGTGGAGGCGGCGTTTCCCGGGGTTGCTACTGGGGCAGCGGGGTCTGGACAGGTGTCTCGAAATGTGTCCCGAAATATCCCCCTAGATATTGCCGGAAAACCGTGTGAAAAAATGATTGACCGCAAGTTGTTGGGTCAGCGGGTGTTTGGTGATGAGGCGGCATTGCGTCGGTTGGAAAAAATCTTACATCCCCTGGTCAGCGCCGCCCGGCACAACTTCATCCGGCTCAAATATGCCCAGGGCCATCGTCTGATTGTTCTGGATGTACCGTTGTTGTTCGAGACCGGCGGCGACCGGTTGTGCGATTATACGGTGGTGGTTACGGCCCCGGCCTTTATCCAGCGTCAGCGGGTGCTGGCCCGGCCGGGCATGACCGCGGAACGGTTCCGGCTTATTCTGGAAAAACAGATGCCGGATGCGCAAAAACGTCGCCGGGCTGATTTTATCATTCAAACGGGGCTGGGGAAACGTTATGCTCGCGAACAGGTCCGGCGGCTGGTCCGGTATTTGAGCGGTGTTTGACCCAAGGGCGGGAGACGGAATAGATGCGTGAGATCATTTTCGATACGGAAACCACAGGTTTTGACCCTTATGCCGGCGACCGGCTGGTGGAAATCGGCTGTGTGGAAGTGATCGACTATCTGCCGACCGGCAACACGTTCCATAAATATATCAATCCGGAACGCGAGGTGCCCGAAGCGGCGGTAAACGTGCATGGGCTGACAACAGAATTTCTCAAGGATTATCCCGTATTTGCCGAGGTGGTGGCGGAATTCCGGGATTTTGTGGGTGAGGCACGGCTGGTGGCCCACAATGCGGAATTTGATATGAAATTTATCAACTGGGAAATGGAACAGCTGGGATTTCCCGCCTATCCCATGAGCCGGGCAGTGGATACCCTGGCCATCGCCCGGCGCAAGTTTCCAGGCGCGCCCAATACGTTGGATGCATTATGTAAACGATTTAATATCGACAATTCCAACCGCGTCAAACACGGCGCGCTTTTGGATGCGGAGCTTCTGGCCGAGGTTTATCTGGAATTGATGGGCGGGCGACAGACCGGTTTTGCCCTCTCGCCGGCGCCGGGTGAGACCCCTGTTGAGACTACCGCGCCTCGGGAGAAAAAGTTCCGTCCCCCCCGTCCCCACGTCCCGAGCCCGGAGGAAATTGAACGCCATCGGGAGTTTCTGACCCAGCTTAACGACCCGCTGTGGCTGCGGGAACAGAAGGCTGCCGACTAAGCCATGAATTGTGAGCGAGGGGTCCCAATTCTATGACTCCCAGGTTTTTTAATTTTTGAATGACCTGTTCCGTCTTGCTGGGGATCAATCCTGAGCAGCAGGGTGCCGGTCGGGATATGTGCTCCTGAGCGCAGGTTTGGATTGATTTCTAGAGTGAATTGTGAATAGGGTGGCTCAATTCACTCTAGGGGAGGATGTAGGATTGTCAAGGGAATCGGTGATCAGCCTTAATAAAGGCGCGGTTTCTTCCAGAATATCAAATTCAAAATCATGGATTGACCAGCGAACAATGATACCCTGTACGGTACTGACGATGAGCCGTGCCGCCACGTGCGGGTCTATGTCGGGGCGGAACTGGCCACAGGACATGCCCTCTTGGATCAGTCCGGACAGTTTCTGGATATACATTTCCATGATTTTCTGGACCACCGCCTTGAGCTTCTTTGGTCCCTTATAGACCTGATTGGAGAAGAGTAGCCGCGCGACGCCAGGATGTTTTTTGATAAAGGTTATTTGCGCTGTGATGAGGGCTTCGAGCTTTTCTTTCGGCAACTGTTCCTCATTGGTGAGGATGGTTTCAAATTTGGCGAATATTCTTTCTGAAACCCATTCAAAAATGGTCAAAAATAAGGCTTCGTTGTTTTTGAAATGACGAAAAATGGTGGGTTGGGAAATGCCGAGCCGGTCAGCAATGACCTGGGTCGTAATTTTCTTGGATTTTTCATCTGCAGCGACATCTAACGTGGCCTGAATGATTTCCGCTCTGCGGGTTTCATGGGATTTTCTCATCGCGTCTCAGTGGTTTCCAGTCTGAATAGAGGAGTTATTACAGGGGTTAACGCCGCGAATTTTATAGAACTAACCCAAAACTGTCTAGCGTGGTGGCCCGTCTGCTCCGGTGGCGCTCAGGCATTTAGCCTTCTCATCCCGTGGGTTTTCAGATCGCGCTTGCGCTTATTTGGCATGTATTAGGCGTTTATCAGGGCGACAGAAACGGCACACACAATTCCTGAAAGATAATTCATATACGCTTCCAGACTCCCTTTCCACCCGGCGGGCCTTGACAAAATGGTTTTATTTCCTTAATTAGTAATTAATCACTTTCAAAGGAGATTTCAGTCATGACAGACAGGGCAGTGGAAGAGGTGGAATCCTTCAGAGATCAGATTGCCAGAACTGCACTGCGACTGATGGACGAACGTCATGGAGACCGGCTGAGTCTCAGCGACGTGATGAAAAGCATGGGGATTACCCGGGCAACAATGGCGCGTTACTGTCCCAGCGAAGACGATCTTTGGCTCGCCGTGGCCACCCTCATCAATCGGCGGATGCAGAAGCTTTGGTCCACTATCTCGGTCCGTGAATCGTCTCCTTCTGCCCGCCTGCATAGCCTGCTGGCGGTTCAGATCCACCTGATCACCACCTTGCCCGCCTTGCGGATCCTGCTGCTCAAGGGAAGTCTGGATGAAGACATGCAGGCGCTGCGCCTGGGTCTGAAAGCCATCCGGAGGGGATTCATGTCACACCTTGCAGAACAGGTTCGGGAAGGACAACGCCTACAGGAATTCCCCTCGAAACTTGATCCTGAGGTAACAGCGGACTGTCTTCTGGGAGCGATCCAGGGCATGGTGGTCAGTCATTCCCTCAATCAGGAGACTCATGATCCGGTCGAAGAAATTCGCGTACGACTTGACGCCTTTCTTTATAATGCCGACAGTCCCGCCCCCGGAGGCGACTGAGCCATGCGTGAGCGTAAAAGCGCCGAGGAGCGCAAATCGGAAATTATTGAAACCACGCTGCGGCTGGCTGATCGGGTCGGGCCGGACCGGCTGAGCACTCAGGCGATCGCCAAGGCCATCTGTGTAACTCAGGCAACCATCTTTCGACATTTCTCGACCAAACAGGCGCTATGGGAGGCCGTTGCGGGGCGTATCGGTGATAAATTTCAGACCTGCTGGCGAGCGGCGGAAGATTCCGAAACGCCGGCCACTGATAAACTTCAGGCGTTGATTATTTCTCAGCTCAAACTGATCCATGCCATTCCCGCGATTCCGGCGATCCTGTTGTCCCGAGAACTTCATGCGGAAAATAACCGCCTGCGTAGGCTGTTTTATGGTATGATGGAACGCTTTCACAGGCGTATCGCCCGGCTTATCGAAGAAGGCCAACAGCAGGGCCATTTCCGGGACAGCCTGGATTCAGCGGATGCTGCCTTTCTGGTTATCAGTCTCGTGCAGGGACTGGTCTTGCGCTGGTCGCTCAGTGGCCGCAACTTTGATATTGTGGGAGAGGGACAACGCCTGTTTTCGGTTCTGCGTGAAAGTTTCTGCATTGCACCACCGCTCGGATGGAACGGGAGTGAGGCCGCCCCGGCCACATCCCTCTCTGTCGATAAGCAACAATCTGACACTATGGACAGGACCTCCTCATGACCCGAAAACATGTCATTCTTGCGGTCTTTCTGGGAATCATGGCGGCAGCGGTTTTTGCTTATTTTCAGTTGCGTCCGAAGCCTAATCCTGATCTGATCCGGGTTTCGGGAAATGTCGAGGTCACTGACGTGGAGGTGAGTTTCCGAATTCCGGGTTGGGTCGAGGAACGGCCTGTTGATGAGGGTGAGATGGTGCGCCGGGGCGCTCTGCTTGCGCGCCTGGATAACACTGAACTGGCTCAGGAGGTGGCGCTTCGGCAAGCCGAGATGGCTGCGGTCCGGGCCGAGCTTGCGGCGTTGATCGCCGGCTCGCGGCCGCAGGAAATCGCCGCTGCGCAGGCGGCTGTGGCGCGGGCTGAGGCCGAGGTTGAGCGGGCTAAACTGGAATTTGACCGCCAGAAAAATCTGTTCGAACGTCAGGTTGCCTCGGAACAGACTTTCGAGGTGGCGCGCAGCGCTTATGCCGCTACCCTTGCACGGCTTGAAGAGGCCCGGGAGCAGCTTGACCTAGTGCGGGAAGGACCGCGACAGGAGGATATCGACCGGGCCCGGGCGCGGCTAGACCAGGCGAAACAGGCGCTGGCGCTGGCCCGTACCCGGCTCGGTTACGCCACCCTCTCCGCGCCGCTCGACGGCGTGGTGTTGTCCAAGAATGTCGAACCGGGGGAATATGTGGTGCCGGGCGTGCCGGTGGTCACCATCGGTGATCTGATGAATGTTTGGGTCCGGGCTTATATCAACGAAACAGATCTGGGGCGGATCAGGCTGGGCCAGAAGGTCTGTGTCACCACTGACACCTATCCTGACAAGGTTTATCCCGGCGAACTGACCTTCCTGTCCCAGGAAGCGGAATTCACCCCAAAAAATGTCCAGACCGCCAAGGAGCGGGTCAAGCTCGTCTACCGGGTCAAGATCAGCATCCCGAACCCCGATCTGGAACTTAAACCCGGCATGCCGACCGATGCGGACATCTGGCTGGGCAAGGGGGCGCCGCCATGTCTGCTTTAGGAACCGTGACCATAAAAGCGGACGGCCTGACCCGCCGGTTCGACGATCTTGTGGCCGTTGACGCTCTGTCGCTGTCGATCGGGAAAGGCGAGATTTTCGGTCTGGTCGGCCCTGACGGCGCGGGCAAGACCACCACCATGCGGCTGCTCACCGGCATTCTGGAACCAAGCGCGGGCGAAGCCTGGGTTGCCGGCCATCATGTCTGGCGCGAGGCGGAGATGGTGAAAGAGAATATTGCCTATATGAGCCAGCGTTTCGGCCTCTATCCCGATCTTACGGTGATGGAGAATATAGATTTTTATGCGGATATTTATGGCATGCCCCGCAAGGGGCGGGCGGAGCGCGTGGCGGAACTTCTGGCTTTCAGCAACCTGACCCCATTCAAGGATCGCCAGGCCAGTAAGCTGTCCGGCGGCATGAAACAGAAGCTGGGTCTCGCCTGTGCCCTGGTTCATACGCCGAAGGTTCTGTTTCTTGATGAGCCCACCAATGGCGTCGATCCGGTCTCGCGCCGCGACTTCTGGCGTATACTCTATCAACTCTTGCAGGAAAAGGTGACGATCTTCGTTTCCACCGCCTATCTGGATGAGGCCGAGCGTTGCGCTCGGGTCGCGCTTATGGACAAGGGCCGCATTCTCGCCACCGGCACGCCGGCGAAGATCAAGACCCTCATGCACGGCGCGTTGATTGAGGTGCGCACCCCCGACGCACGCAAGGCGGCGGCGATCCTGCGCGAACAGATCGAGGTTCAAAGCGTCGGCCTGTTCGGGGATCGCGTGCATGTTGTAGCGTCCGATGCAGCGCGAACGATTGCGGAAGCGGAGGCCGCGCTTGGTCGTGCGGGGTTTAAGGCAATCAGTCTAAAGACCATCGAACCGTCGCTTGAAGACGTTTTCATCTCGGTTCTCGCAGAAAAAGGGGAGGAGGCGCATGACTGAGGCCGACATTGCCGTGACAGTTCGGGATCTCGAACGCCGCTTCGGAGACTTCATCGCCGTCGATCGGGTGAATTTCGAGGTCAGAACCGGGGAGGTTTTCGGCTTTCTCGGACCCAACGGTTCGGGCAAGTCGACCACCATCCGCATGCTGACGGGCATCCTTGCCCCCAGCGCCGGCCAAGGCACAGTCGCCGGTTACGATATCCTGACCGAGGCCGAAAAGATCAAGGAGCATATCGGCTATATGAGCCAGAAATTCTCGCTGTACGAGGATCTGACCGTCGAGGAAAATATTGATTTTTATGCCGGCATTTATCGCATCGCAAGGGACAAGCGCCGGGCGCGCAAGGACTGGGTGATCGAGATGGCCGGCCTTGCCGAACACCGGCGCGCCCGTACGGCGGTGCTGTCAGGCGGCTGGAAGCAACGGCTCGCGCTCGGCTGCGCAGTATTGCATGAGCCGCCGGTGATTTTCCTGGACGAACCGACCTCGGGCGTCGATCCCTTGAGCCGCCGCCGCTTCTGGGACCTTATTTACGACCTGTCCGCCAAAGGCGTCACCGTTTTTGTCACCACCCACTATATGGAAGAAGCCGAATATTGCGACCGCATCGGCCTTATTCATCGCGGTGAACTCGTTGCCGTCGGCACGCCGCATGAGCTTAAGACGAAGCTGATGCAGGAGTCCGTCATCGAGGTAATCTGTGATCGGCCCCAGGATGCCATCGGCGCGCTTGAAAAGCTTGAGCACCTCAAGGGCGTGGCGCTGTTCGGGCGGGGGCTGCATGCGGTGGCCGCCGATGCGGACGCGGCCCGGCGGGCGCTTGCCGACCGGCTGTCGGAGCGCGGCTATGAGGTTGAGGCGATCGAAGAGGTCACGCCGTCACTTGAGGACGTGTTCGTCTCCCTGATCGAAGCCCGGGACCGGGCGGCCCAGACCGCCGGAAAGGCCTAAGGCATGACGGAAGAACAAGGAGAGGACGCGATGTCACACCACAGGAAACATAGGATCTGGCTGAGGGCAGCGGGCGTCATCGCGGTGCTGTTTGGCCTGCTGACGATCCGCGAAGGCGGCACCGTTCTGCTGTGGAGCGAATGGGCGCGCCTGGCGGTCGGCAATTATGTGCCCTTTGTGGTCTGGTTTAATTTCATCGCGGGCTTTGCCTATGTCGCTGCCGGCCTGGCGTTGTGGTTCCAGTGGCGCTGGGCCGGTCTGCTGACCTTTACAATCGCTGCGATAACATTGGCGGTGTTCGCCATTTTCGGCATGTATGTGGCTGGCGGTGGCGTCTATGAGATGCGCACGGTCGTGGCCATGAGCCTGCGTAGCCTCATCTGGATTGTGCTAGCAATGATAGTCTATCGTCATCTGCCGAGGCTTCACAGGAGGCCGTACCTATGAAAATCACCTTTCATGGCGCGGCGCAGGAAGTGACCGGTTCCTGTACCCTTATCGAAACGGACACCCTGCGGTTTCTGGTGGACTGCGGCATGTTCCAGGGGGGCCGGGAGCAGGACGCGCGCAATCGCGCGGCCTTCCCGTTCGAGGCGGATAAAATAGATTTCGTCCTGCTGACCCATGCCCATATTGATCATAGCGGCCTGCTGCCGAAGCTTTGGCAGGACGGGTTTCGCGGGCCGATCTATACCACGCAGGCGACGGCTAATCTGCTGAACATTATGCTACGCGACAGCGCCCATATCCAGGAATCGGAGATGGAGCGGGCGCGGCGTCATGCGAAAGGCCGCCGCCGTCCGCCGCCCCCCCTGTACCGGATGGCGGACGCCGAGGGCGTGCTGGCGCAAATCCACCCGCAGGCCTATGACGAGCCGTTCCGTCCGCATCCCGACCTGCACATCCGGCTGCGCGACGCCGGGCATATCCTGGGGTCGGCCATTCTGGAAATTTGGCTCAGCGAGAACGGTTGCGAGCGCAAGCTGGTTTTTTCCGGTGATCTCGGTCAGCCCGGTCGCCCCATTCTGCGTGATCCCTGCCGGATCAAAGACGCCGACTATTTGTTCATGGAATCAACCTACGGCGACCGGCGGCATAAGGATCTTGCCGCCACTCTCGAGGAATTCGTCACGGTCGTGAATGAAACGCTCAATGACAAGGGCGGCAATGTCATCATTCCGGCCTTCGCGGTGGGCCGCACCCAGGAAATCCTGTACTATTTCCATCACCTGACCCGGCAGGGCCGGTTCCGCAATCTCAATATCTTCGTCGATTCGCCAATGGCCACCGCCGTCACCGGGGTGACCCGTCATCACATGGAACTGTTTGACAAAGAAGCCCGCAAGCTGGCCGCTTGGCACGGTAAGGGGTGCGGTGTACCGCTGCTAAAATTCGTCGGTAGTGCCGAGGAATCGCGGGCGCTGAACAACATTCGTTCCGGCGCGGTCATTATTGCCGCCAGCGGCATGTGCACTGCCGGACGCATCAAACATCATCTGCTGCATAATTTGGACCGACCCGAAAACGCGGTACTGATTACCGGTTTTCAGGCCAAGGGCACCCTCGGCCGGCGACTGGTGGATGGTGCCGAGCAGGTACGCATCTTCGGCCAGCAGGTACCGGTCCGCGCCCGCATACACACGCTCGGCGGCTTTTCCGCCCATGCGGACCAGGCGGCGTTGATGGACTGGCTCGGCGCCTTCACGCGCCCGCCCGCCCGCAGCTTCGTGATGCATGGCGAGCCTGAGGCTGTCGCTGCGCTAGCCGGCCGGATGCAAACGGATCTCGGCTGGCGGGTGGACCTGCCGGAACCGGGTGAGAGCTTTCTTGAGGAAACGATCAGCGAGAAGGCCGGGTAACGAAAAGGCTAACGGGAAGTGGCGGGAACAATGATATGACAGGACCAGGAACATGAAAGTCTTTCGGGTATGGGCCGTCTCGCGCAAGGAGTTTATCCATATTTTGCGCGATTCGCGCAGCCTCGGCATGGCGATCGCCATCCCCATGCTGTTGCTGCTGCTGTTCGGCTATGCTCTGTCGCTTGATGTGGACAACGTGCCAACCGTCGTCTGGGACCAGAACAATTCCCAGTCAAGCCGGGAATTCATCAGCCGTCTCCAGGGCTCGCGTTATTTCTCGGTCACTGGTTATGTCACCAGCTATCCCGAGATTGAAGAAGCCCTCGATAGTGCCGCCGCCCTGATTGCCCTTGTTATCCCTGAGGATTTCACCGGGCGGATCGAAAGCGGCCGCAGCGCCCCGGTGCAGGCCATTATCGACGGCAGCGATCCCAACACGGCGACCATCGCCACGGGTTATCTCGATGTGGTGGCGTTCGGCTATTCCCGCGAGGTGGCGCTGCATAAAATCCGTCGCACCACGGGTCGGACGGTGTATCCGCTGATCGACCTGCGGCCCCGGGCCTGGTTCAATGCCGACCTTGAATCCAGGAACTACATCATTCCCGGCCTGATCGCCGTCATCATGATGGTGATTGCCGCACTCCTGACCTCGCTCACCGTGGCGCGCGAATGGGAGCAGGGCACTATGGAACAGCTCATTGCGACGCCGGTCAAGGGGTCGGAGCTGATCCTCGGCAAGCTGATCCCCTATTTCGCCATTGGCATGTTGGATGTCACACTTGCCGTGCTGATGGGCGAGTTCCTGTTCGGCGTGCCCTTGCGCGGCAGTGTGGCGCTGCTGTTTGCTATGGCGGCAATCTTCCTCGCCGGCGCCCTGTCGCTGGGCATGCTGATCAGCATCGTCACCAAGAGGCAGTTGCTCGCGAGCCAGCTCGCCATGGTGTTGACCTTCCTGCCGTCCTTTTTGCTGTCGGGCTTCATGTACGCCATCGCCAATATGCCGCTCGGCGTACAGCTCCTTACCCACTTGGTGCCGGCGCGCTATTTCGTCACCATGCTCAAGGGCATCTATCTCAAGGATGTGGGGCTGGAAATACTGGCACTCGAAGCAGCCCTCCTGGTGCTGTTCGGCGTGATCCTGGTGTTGATCGCCAACAAACGGTTCCGAAAAAGGCTTGGATGATGTTTGAACGCCTGTACCAGATGTTGATCAAGGAATTCCTGCAGATTTTCCGCGATCCCAAGATGCGCGGCATCATCTTTGTCATGCCGATCCTGCAGGTGCTGGTTTTCGGTTATGCAGTGACGCTGGATGTGGAGCATATCCGGACCGCCGTCCTTGATCACGACAATTCGGTAGCGAGCCGGGAATTCATCGCCCGCTTTGCCCGCTCGGGTTATTTCGACGTGGTGCGGCAGGCGCGCGACGAGGCGGAACTCAAGCGCCTGATTGACCGGGGCGAGGTGTCAGCGGCGTTCCAGATCAATCACGGCTATCAAGACAAGATCCGCAGCGGGCGGCGGGCCGAGGTGCAGCTGATCGTCGACGGCACGGATTCCAACACTGCCGGCGTCGTGCTCGACTACAGTAATAAAATCTCCACCCGGCTGTCGCGGGATGTGCTGATTTCCTGGTTCACCCGGGTGAACGGCGCCTTTGATCCGCCGGGGCGCGTCGATGTCCAGACCCGCACCTGGTTCAACGAGAATCTGGAAAGCCGCAATTTCTACGTTCCCGGGGTGATCGCCATCGTCGTTATGCTGATCACCCTGATGCTGACCAGCATGGCGGTGGTCCGCGAGAAGGAGATCGGCACCATCGAGCAGATCATGGTCACCCCGATCACGCCGCTGGAATTCATCCTCGGCAAGACGCTGCCCTTTGCGCTGATCGGGTTTGTCGATGTGGTGCTGGTGACGGTGGTCGGCGTCTTCTGGTTCGAGGTGCCGATCCAGGGCAGCCTGCCGCTGCTGTTCGGCGCGACCACGCTTTACCTGATGACCACGCTCGGCATCGGGCTCTTGATCTCCACCGTCAGCCGCACCCAGCAACAGGCGATGATGAGCGCCTTCTTCTTCTATTTTCCTGCCGTGCTGCTGTCGGGCTTCATGTTCCCGATCGCCAACATGCCTCTAGTCGTGCAGTGGCTCACCTATCTCAACCCGCTGCGCTATTTCCTGGTGGTGGTGCGCGGCATCTTTCTGAAAGGCGTCGGGCCGGAAATCCTCTGGCCGCAAATGTTGGCGCTCGCCGTGCTTGGCGTCCTTATGCTGTGGCTCGCCGCAAGCCGCTTCCAGAAGACGCTCAGCTAGAGTGAATTGTGGATAGGTTGGCTCAATTCTGTACCCAGAATCCGGTACCGGGGCCAATCAGCCCCGGTGTAAATTCAGCCCCGGTGTAAATCATGCGGGGAACCCACCGGCAAAATCAGTTGACCGTGATGTTTTCCGTCGGGGTTTGGGCATCGCCCTTGGCGTTCTGGACCTGACGGGCATACAGGCTGGCAAAGTCGATGGGTTCCAGCATCAGTGGTGGGAAACCGCCATCACGGGTAGCATCGGCAATGATGCGCCGGGCAAACGGGAACAGCATGCGTGGCGCCTCGATCATCAGGAAGGGCTGCAACGCCTGCTGCGGCACGTTTTTGGCGCCAAACAGACCGGAATAGACCAGTTCCACCACAAAGGCGGTATCTTCACCGGTTTTAGCCGTGGCGCTGATTTTCAGATCCACCTCAAAAACCTCTTCGCCGAGCTGGCGGGCATTAAGATTGACATTAATGTCCATGGACGGTTTTTCATTGGCCAGCTTCTGGAGCGTCTGGGCCGGCGTCGGATTTTCGAAAGAGAGATCTTTGATATACTGACCGAGAATGCCGACCTGAATGGCGTCGGATTTTTGTTCCCCGGCTTTTTCGTCCCCGGAAGTGGTTTCAGCGGTTTTGTTTTCTGTTTCTTCAGACATCGAATTCTTCCCAAATAAGATTATTCTGGCAATTGGATCAATATAGAGTGATAAATCTGTTAAAAGCGATTGGCTAGCACGGATTTTCGCCCAGCACAAGCCGAACCTGCCCGCTCTTTTGAAAATCCGGCATATTTGACATTTGTGCCTGCAGTGCCCCCTTCTGATTTGCTGCCGGTTATTATCTTTAAACTGTTTACAAGCCTTTTATTTTCGCTCCTCATCATCCTCCTTTTTATGCCAGGGGTCAAGAGAAGGGGGAGGCGTGTCCTTTTCTTCCCTGTATTCCCCGTCTATGGTGGGGCCTGGATGGTCAAAGGGATCTGTCTGCTGGCCATAAAAGCGCAGCTTTACATGGCGCAGCAAATATCGTCCCAGCAGGGTGCGTATCGGGCTTATGGATAAAAAAACCGCTGCCGTATCCGTGATAAATCCGGGAAGCAGGAAAAAAAATCCCGCAATCAGCAGAAAAAAACCGTGGAAAATTTCTTCCACCGGACTTTCCCCCCGTTGCAAGTTGTCATGCATGCGGCGCATGACTTCAAATCCTTCCAGGCGGATCAGATAAACGCCCAGAACCGCGGTCAGCAGCGTGGCGATCAGGGCGTTCAGCCCGCCAATGGCCTCTCCCACTTCGAGGAAGACCAGAAACTCAAGATAGGGGACGGCAAGGATCAGAACCAGGATCAATAAGGGCATGTCATCATCTTCTTTTTTATCATCATCTTGGCGTGTTGCATGTTATGGGGGTTATGGGTGTCGTGTTGTACCGGAATTTCGGCGTTATCGGTTAAAATTATTTTGCGGTAACGGAACCGCTATTGCAGGGTTGGCCCAAGGGCGCAAAGAATCTTGCAATCCTGTATTCAAAAATTTGTTTATTCATCCTATATATAAAACACTATATAGGCACGCGGGCCGGATCGCCAAGTCCCGGTTCGGCCGATGCCCGGTTTCGGGGAAGGTCTTCCTGTTTTTTTGGCCTGTTTCTTGGCCTGTTTTTGGGGCCTGCTTTTTAGCCTTTTTTTGAGAATGCCTTTGAGAAAGTTCTATGGAAAACGGATCTGACAATTTTGAGCTGATTATCCTGGCGCTGGTCGCCGCGTTCATCATCCTGCAACTGCGCCGGGTTCTTGGCCGGAAAACCGGCTATGACGGGTCCGACGAAAAGGACCGCAAGACATATGGCCGGGGGATGCAGGAAAAGGACAATGTGGTTCCCATGCGTCGGGACCCGCTGGATCCTTATGGCAAAAAAGAAAACAGCCATGCCGAGGAAAATCCCCTTGGCGTCAAACGGGATTCACCCTTTTATGAGACGCTGAGCAAAATTCGCGAGTATGACAGAAACTTCAGTCTGCACAGTTTCTTGGACGGCGCGGAAATGGCCTATGGCATGATTTTACAGGCGTTCTGGAGCGGAGATAAAACCACCCTGCGGAATATGCTGAGCAAGGATGTGTATAGTCAGTTCGTCCGGGTTCTTGAGGATATGCAGCAAAAAGGCCTGCATTTTGACAATGTGTTGCGGGATGTGGAAAAAATCGACCTCAAGGAAGCCACGCTGACAGGAAGTGTGGCAGAACTTACCCTGGAGTTCACCAGCCATATGGTGCTGGCCACCAAAGATAGTGAAGGCCGGATTATTGAAGGGGATGTAACGGAACCGGTCCGGGTGGTGGACATCTGGACTTTCTGTCGCGATGTGAAACGTTCCGATCCCAACTGGACTCTGGTCGCCACCCGCAATGGTTAAGGTTGCCCCTCCTCAGCCCGAAACCGGTCCGGTCTTCGGGCGCAGGACGTTTGTGCTGGGGATGGCGGCGGGGCTTTTGATGGGGATGGTGTTGGGGGCCGTTCTGATCAGTCTGGTCGGGACCGGGGAAATCCGGCTTCCCCAAAAGGATAAAAGCCCCTATAAGGTCCTGGCGGTGACGGCTCTTCCGGGATGGGGGGAAGATGATCATGAGAAAGCGCTGGCCGCATTTGCCCGATCTTGTGAAAAATGGCGGACCCTGCCGCAGGATGCCCCCCTGTCATCCGTACATACCATGACGCCCGCCGACTGGCAGGAGGTGTGTGAAAATCTTCCCGAACCGGGATCGGGGCAGGCAAAACCATATTTCGAAAAAAATTTTACGGCCCTTTCCTTGGTGAACAACCACAATGGGGATATCGAAACCGGTCTGTTTACGGGATATTTTGCTCCGGTCTATGAAGGCGCCCGGACCCGAAGTGAAACTTATGCCTACCCTCTCTATATGCTGCCTCCTGATCTGCAGGTGGTTGATCTGGGAGAGTTCGATCCCCGGTTCAAAGGCCACACGATCGTGGGAGAAGTCCGGGAAGGCCGCTTTGTTCCCTATAAAAGTCGCCGCATGATTGAAGAGCGCCGCGCCTTGGATAATCAGGGGCTGGAACTGGTGTGGCTGAAAAATTCCACCGATGCCTTTTTTCTACATATTCAGGGATCCGGGCTTATCCGGTTTCCCGATGGGGAAATTATGCAGGTGGGGTATGCTGGGAAAAATGGCCGGCCATATCGGGCGGTGGGCCGATTTCTGATTGAAAATGGCGAAATTCCGCCCGAAAATATGTCGATGCAGGCCATTCGCACATGGATGAAGGAAAATAAGGACCGGGCAACAGAACTGATGTGGCAGAATCCGTCTTATGTTTTTTTCCGGGAACTGGACGGGGCTGGCCCCGTAGGCAGCCTCGGCGTACCCCTGACGCCGGGACGGTCCCTGGCGGTGGACCGTTCGCAAGTGCCTTTGGGGGTTCCCCTGTGGCTGGATGTGGCGATCCGGGATGATCTTCTGGGCGGTGTGCCGCTCAAGCGGCTGATGGTGGCCCAAGATACCGGCGGGGCGATCCGGGGACGGGTTCGCGGCGATATATATTGGGGGATTGGCGCCGAAGCCGGGGAAATCGCTGGCCATATGCGTGAGACGGGCAGCTATTATCTGTTGCTGCCTCATGCCCTGGCGCAGAAAGTCATGGCCGAAACAGCTTCTTCTGCCGCCCGGGAGTCCTGAAATGACCCGGCGGCGTCTGACGGAAGCGGAAAAAAGGCTTTGGCGACTGGCAACCCGGGATGTCAAACGATTATCCGACTGCCGAAAAGAAGACCCTTTGGAAAAAGACCCTCTGAAAAAAGACTCTGGTGGCTCCGATCCGGATGCAGCATCCGTTCCGCGGCCTCGTCGGCCTAAACAGATCCCTCAGATCCGCCCCCGGTCTCAAGCAGCAGGATCACCTCGGTTCGGTTCTTACCCTGTCGATGCCGTCCCGTCGCTCCCCGATCATACCAGGCCCGATCACAACTGGCAGCAGAAGTTGCGGCGCGGCAAGGTGGCGATAGAAGGTAAGATTGATTTGCATGGCATGACCCAGGAGCGGGCCTTTCAGGCCCTGCGGACCTATATTGAGCGAGCGCAGGCCCAGGGCAAACGGGTCATCCTGGTGGTGACCGGCAAAGGTGGTCCCAAACAGGATCTCGAAGGCTATGCGCTGCGGGATTTTGACCGCCGCCGGGGCATTCTGCGTGAACAGGTGCCGAAATGGCTGGCCAGTGGCGAATTGCGCCAGCGGATCATCTCCTGGTATACGGCGGGACGTCAGCATGGGGGCGAAGGGGCGCTGTATGTGGTTCTGAAACGGAGGCGCGGATGACGCCATTCGGCCACAAGGTGCGTGAACTGCGTCGGCAGCGCGGGGTCAGCCAGAAACAGATGGCCAGGGATCTGGAAATCAGCGCGGCCTATCTCTCGGCCCTGGAACATGGTCATCGCGGCCAGCCGTCCTGGGCTCTGGTACAACAGATCATCACCTATTTTGACCTGATCTGGGATGATGCCCAGGAACTGGAGGATCTGGCACGGCTGTCCCATCCCAAGGTGGCGATCGACACCGGAGGACTGAGCCCTGAAGCCACCAAGCTGGTTAATCTAATGGCGCGCAACATCCATCGTCTCTCACACCAGGAAATCCGGGCTCTGCTGGACTATATGGAAAAAAAGGACAGCAGTCTCTAGAAAGGACAGCAGCCTGTTAGAGTGAATATGAGTCTAAGGGGGGGAGGTCTCCCTTTGGGCTCCCGTTGAAACCCGGTCCCGTCGCGTGACCTTTTGCGGGGGAAGAATGCGGATCGAGGTGATCTGATTCCGTCGGCGTTTGAGGACTTCAAATGTGAAGCCGTTCTTGTGGAAGCTTTGTCCGGGAAGCGGGATCGCTTCGGCCAGGGCGATCACAAAACCGGCAATGGTGGTGGCTTCCTCATCGGACAGGGTCCAGTTGAACTGCCGGTTCAGGTCCCGGATCGCCGTGGTGCCTTCGGCAATCACGGTACCGTTCTTTAGCACCCGCACCCCGGTCTGGTGAATGTCGTATTCGTCGCTGATCTCACCAACGATTTCTTCCAGAATATCCTCGAGGGTGGTAATGCCCATCAACGCCCCGTATTCATCCACCACCAGGGCAAAATGGGTTTTGCGGTCCAGAAAGGCGCCAAGCTGTTCCTGAAGACTGGTGGTTTCCGGCACAAACCAGGGATCCTGGGTGATTTCTTCAAGGGTAAGGCGCGACAGGTCCCCATTTTTTGCCTTAATGGCCCGCAAGACGTCCTTGGCATGGATGACACCGATTACATTATCGGGGTTGTCTTTCCACAGCGGCAGGCGGGTATGGGTGCTGTCAACAATTTGCTGCAAGATGTCTTCCATGCTGTCATCGGCATTGATCATTTCCACATTCTTACGATGCACCATCACATCTTCGAGCAGCACCTCTTCCAAATCAAGGATGCTGGACAGCATATCCTTGTGTTCCTTAACCAGGCCGCCTTCATGAGCCTGAAGGGAAATGGCGCCGCGGATTTCATCCTGGGGGGAAAGGACCCGCTGCTGCCCACGGGTGTCAACACCAAACAGTTTCAGCGTGCCGCGCACAATGATCTGTACGGTTTTGACCACGGGAGAAAAAACTACCACCACCATACGGATCAAGGGCGAGACGGCAAGCGCCATCTTGTCGGCATTGGTGATGGCATAGGTTTTGGGCAGCACTTCAGCAAACACCAGAACCAGGATGGTCATGGCGGCGGTGGCATAGACCACGCCCACTTCCCCGAAAAACTGGATAAACAGCGATGTGGCCAGGGCGGAGGCCAGAATATTGACCAGATTGTTGCCCAGAAGAATGGCGCCGATCAGGCTTTCCGCATCGTCCTTGAGCCGTTCCACCAGCGCCGCCCTGTGATGGCCTTCCTTGGCCAGTTTATGGATATTGGCTCGTGAGGCGGCGGTGAGGCTGGTTTCCGATCCGGAAAAAAAACCCGATAATAAAATCAGAAAAAGAATGGAAAGAGCCGAAAAAATTAAATCCGCTTCCATGGGAGTCCCTATTGACCTTGACGATCCTTGTTTAGACGTCTTACCAGTTTTAAACTAAGGTTAAGCCGAATTTTCTGCCAGGCTTTCGGCAAGAATGGTTTTGACCTGCTCGGGGTCTACATCCTGAGTGAGAAATGCTGCCCCGATGCCGGAGGTTAGCACATAAGTCATCCGCCCGTCGGCAATTTTTTTATCTTGTGCCATATGATGCATCAGGCTATCCACCGTCATGCGAATCTGCGCCACCGGATGGTTGTCCCCCCTAAGCCGGGTCGGCAGCCCCACGGCCGTAAGGTGTTGGCGGACCCGTTCGGCGTCCGTCCCAGGACACAGCCCCAGTTTTACTGACAGATCAAAGGCCATGACCATGCCGATGGCGACCGCTTCGCCGTGATAAAGCGTTTCGCCGAAACCACTTTCGGCTTCCAGCGCATGGGCAAAGGTATGGCCCAGATTAAGCAGCGCCCGCCGGCCGCTTTCCTTTTCATCCTCGGCCACAATGGCAGCCTTGGCCAGGCAGCTGGTTTTAATGGCGTAAATCTGTTTCTGCCGGTTCCCGGCCAGTAGAGCGGTGCCATTTTGTTCCAGCCAGCCGAAGAAATCCGCATCTCCCAGCAGGCCGTATTTCACCACCTCCGCATAACCGGCCAGCCGATGGCGCGGCGTAAGCGTGTCCAGCGTGGTCACATCGGCCAATACCAGTCGCGGTTGATGAAAGCTGCCCACCAGATTTTTGCCACGCGCCGTGTTGATACCGGTTTTGCCGCCGACGGAACTGTCCACTTGGGACAGCAGGGTTGTCGGCATCTGGATAAAGTCGATGCCACGCTGATAAATGCTGGCGGCAAATCCGGCAAGGTCGCCAATCACTCCGCCGCCAAGTGCCACAATCATGTCCTGTCGTTCCAGCCGGCGGGCCAGCAGCTGATCCAGAAGATTTTCCAGACCGGCAAAACTCTTGCTGCTTTCCCCGGGAGGAAGGACTATGCTGTCACAGTCAATATCTGCCGCCTTCAGGGCCGCTTGCAGCCGCGGCAGGTGATGGCGCGCCACAGTTTCGTCGGTCACGATGACCGTTCTGGGTCGTCTCAGCAACGGCTGCACATATTGTCCGGCATTGTCCAGCAGGTTTTCGCCGACAAAAATGTCATAGCTGCGATCTTTCAGGTCAACATGCACCTGGTCACATAAATGGGACTGCGTCATGAGGGATCGGCCTTTTTCTGTTTGCGTTCTTTCGCCAGATAATAGTTCAGTGCATGGATAATGTCATTCACCACATCTTCATGGGCCCCGCTGCCGCTTTCCACGCAAATATCGGCTTCGGCGTAGACCGGATAACGTTTGTCCGCCAGCTCCTGCAGGATCTTACGGGGATTTCCTTGTTGCAGCAGTGGCCGGGTGTTGCGCCGGCCGGTGCGTTCCACAAGCAGGTCCACATCCGCTTTCAGCCAGATCACAATGGCTTTTTCCTTTAAGGCGGCCCGGGTTTGTTCGTCCATGAACGCCCCGCCGCCGGTGCCAAGAATGATGTGGTCTTCGGAAATCAGCCGGTTGATGACTTTTCTCTCGCCATCCCGGAAATGCATTTCCCCGTATTTTTCGAAAATTTCGCTGATGCTAAGGCCGGCTGCAATTTCAATTTCCGCATCGGAATCAACAAAAGGAATACCCAGCCGACGGGCCAGCCGCCTGCCGACAGTGGTTTTCCCGGCTCCCATCAGCCCAACCAGGGCCAGGCTCTTTGTCAGCGGGTATCTGAGCCGGGGCGCGGGTTTTTTTCTTTTTCTTCTTCTTAATCTCTTCATTGTGGATTTCTCTTAGCACGGCTTGACCGTGCAGGGAAGATGACAGTTGCAACGGTCCCAAAATAAACATAATTTTCTTGCAGCTTTACGCTGACGCGCCGGACCGTTAAGATGCCGGGGCAAGAGGCGGCTTGTTGGAGTGGCGGAGACGCTGCACCTGCAGAAGCCGTAAATGTTAGGAACAATGTCACATCACGAGACGGGGTATTCACGGAACAATGGCTAAATTCTGGCTTTTTCTTATCGTCATTTTGCTTTTTCTGATTGGCGGGGGGATCGGATATTTGATGACGGCGGATATTCCCGCCCCGAAGGAAAATGTTGAAAAAACACTGCCCGACGATATGTTTCCGAAATAAGGCACGGACAGGATAATAATGGTGAGGATCATGCGCGTTAAGGCTTATCTGGTTGCCAGCTCGAAACTGGCCGTGGCTGTTTTTCTGACGGGGCAGGCTTATGCCCAGCCCCTTTCCCTGCCGCAAAACCAGCCCCGGCATCAGTCTCAATCCCAAAGCATAACGCCCCAAACCATACCCCAGATCCAGCCCGGATCCCCGGCCCCGACACAATTCCCTTCGCCGTCTTCTTCACAGCCCCCTTCACAGGACCCGGCCGCCGAAAAGCCGCCCCGGTCCATTCTGTTTCCTTCGGATGCGCCCGGTCCCTATCTGCCTCCCGAAGACCTGAACCGTCCCCCGGCTGAAGATGGGGACGTGGATAGGCCCCGGCAGACGGTCGGGCCGTCAGGTGAGGGAGAACGGGGACGGGACGAAATCACGGTGGATGACAAGATCATCGTTGCCGAACTGGAAGAACAGGATCCCGCTTCTTATGGGCTGCTTAGCCCGCAAAATGGCGGCTTTCCCGCCCATCTGTGGCGCGGTACGTCTCTTGAAACGGTACTCAGATTTTATCCGATCCTGCCGGTTCCGGCCCGTTCGCCGGTCATGCAGTCGCTGACCCACCGGCTGCTGTTTTCTGCTGCGGCAGTGCCGCAACGCGAAGCAGATGAGGTTGCGCCCTCCCGGATCGAGGCGGAAATGACGCCTACCGAGGAGGGGCCAGAGGAGGGGCCAGAAAAGGGGAGCGAAAGCCGGAAACAGAACGGAATGGTAAACGGTCCCCAGTCTCCCTATCTGAAAGCCCGGCTGGAAAAAATCATTGCCACCGGGGATCTCAAACAGCTCACGGCGTTTCTTCAGATTCTGCCTCCCGGCACCATTCCGCTGACCCGGACTTATGCGGATATTCTGCTGCTGGCGGGGGACCTGCCACTGGCGTGCGAGATGACCCGGCGCGCGCTTGAAACCAACACTTTTGGCCAGGATCATCTGTTCTGGCTGAAAATGCTGGCTTATTGTCGGGCGGTGGAGGGCAATATGGCGGGAGCCAATCTGGCCATCGACATGTTGCAGGAAGAAGGCGCCACAGATTATGTCTTTTTTGACCTGATCAACAAGCTTCTGGCAGGGGCCGGCGAACAAACCTCTGCCAAAGCCGCTGTAATGTCTTTGGGCTATGCGCAGCTCGACCCGCTGCTCTACAGCTTGCTGACCACGCTGGGACAGGGGGCGGAGGGGGAGCAACTGGCCCAGTCCTCGCCGCTGGTGCAATATGCGGTGGCGGGCAATGCCAATCTGTCGGCGGAGGTGCGTCTGAAAGCCGCGCATAAGGCCTATCAGGCCGGCCGCTTTCCGGTTGACAGCCTGAGAGCGATTTACAACTTGCAGGACTTTACCGATTCCGAACTGAACAGTGCGCTTGCTTTGACCGAGGGGGAAGACACTGCGCTTGCTGATGTTCTGTTGTATCAGGCGGCGGAAAAACAGATTGATGTACGGGAAAAGGTGCGGATCCTGAACCGCATCTGGGACCGGGCGTTGCAGCGGGGGGATTTGCCGCGGGCCGCCCAATTACATCAGCGGGCGGTCAAGGCGCTTGATCCGTCCCTGGATCTTGTGGTCCAGGCCCCGTCCATTGTCCGGGCCCTGCTGCTCAGCGGTAATTCCGCGCGGGCGCTGGACTGGTATGATTTTATCCGCCGGGCGGCTTTTGAAGGTAATGCGGTGGCCACCAAGGCGTTGGTGGATATCTGGCCGTTGATGCTGGTGATGGATGAACAGAACCGCATTCCCTGGTCCACCGAAATACTAGATTTGTGGTGGAATGGTCAGATGGTGCTGTCTTCTGCGGCGCGCAACCGCAAGGCGGCCCTGTTTTACAGTGTGCTTGAGGCGCTGGGTCATGAGGTCCCCGAAGCGGTTTGGTCCACCCTTGGTCCCGATCTGGAGCCTGAGGATTCGGCCGCTGGTGTTGTTGCTGATAGTGCCGGGCGGCAGCTCCAACAGGATATGACGGCGGCTCCCATGAGCCCTGCCGTGCAGCCGCGTCGGGTATTGCACAGCATTTCTCCGGTGATCTGGCGCAGGCTGATCAAAAGCGCGCGGGAGGCCCGCCTGGGTGAAACGGTGATGCTGGGGCTGATTGCGTTGGGGCCAGACGGGCCGTCCAGTCTGGAAGCCATCAGCCTGAGCACAATAATCCGGTCGTTGCGGGCCGTGGGCCTTGACAAGGAGGCCCGCCAGTTGGCGCTGGAAGCTTTGGCCGGTCGAGGATTCTAACCTGGATAAGGTTTAGCGGCCATCATTCTAAGGGAATACGGCCATGACGGAGAACAGGCTGATTGAGGGGTTTCTGGAAATGCTGGCCACGGAACGGGCGGCCGCTGAAAACACGCTTGTTTCCTACCGGCGGGATCTGGAACAGTTTCTGGATCATTTTTCGGACCGTTCCCTGATTGATATAGAGAGCACGCATTTACGCCGGTATCTGACCCGACTTGAGGCGCAGGGGCTGGCGGCAAGTACGGCGGCCCGCAAGCTAAGTTGTCTCAGACAGTTTTTCAGCTTTCTTTTTGCGGAAGGAATACGGCCCGATAATCCGGCATTGTCCCTGGAAAGCCCGCGGCTTGGACGGTCTTTGCCGAAATTGCTGACGGAACAAGAGGTGGAAACTCTCCTTGAGACAGCGCAAAAACGGGTGGAAAAGACACCGGATCTGAAAAATCTGCGGCTGCGGGCTCTGGTCGAGTTGTTATATGCCAGCGGGCTCAGGGTCAGTGAACTGGTCAGCCTGCCGTTTTCGGCGGTCAAGAGCGGCCAGCCCTATATTTTTGTGCGTGGCAAGGGCGGCAAGGAGCGGCTGGTGCCGCTGAACCGCCGGGCGCTTGAGGCCTTAGGGGCCTATCTTGACGTCTTGACGTCATCTTGTGCAACGGCGCCGAAATGGCTGTTTCCGTCTCGGGCGGCGGCGGGACATTTGACCCGACACCGGTTTGCCCAGTTACTGAAGGAGCTGGGCGCCGAAGCCGGTCTCGCGCCGGAGCGGCTCAGCCCGCATGTGGTCCGTCATGCCTTTGCCACGCATCTTTTGGCCAATGGGGCGGATCTTCGGGCGGTGCAAAAAATGCTGGGTCATTCGGACATCAGCACCACCCAGATTTACACCCATGTTCTGGAAGAACGCTTAAAGGCGCTGGTTTGCGAAAAACATCCTCTGGCCAAACGCTGACAGAGGGGGCGGCCTGTCTGATTGGAGTATGATTTTAGCATTTATTTTTTTGTACGGGGACGGTATAAGAGCCCTTCATTTAAAGAATTCTGTGGGAAAAGTAACGGTTCATGCTGACGTATTTGGATTTTGAAAAGCCGATTGCCGAACTGGAAAGCCGGATCCGGGATATGAAAAATCTCGAAAGCGGCGATGAACTGAATATCGCCGAAGAGATCGGAAGGCTGGAACGCAAGCTGGACAAGCTGTTGCGGGATACCTACAAGTCTCTTACTCCCTGGCAGAAGATCAAGGTGGCGCGGCACCCGAACCGGCCGCATTTTCCCGATTTCATCAAGGGCCTGATTACTGATTTCATGCCGTTGTGCGGCGACCGCGCCTTTGCCGATGATGCGGCAATTACCGGTGGTCTTGGTCGGTTCAAAGGCCAGTCGGTCATGGTGATCGGCCATGAAAAGGGCAGTGACACCCAAAGCCGGCTGAAACATAATTTCGGCATGGCCCGCCCGGAAGGATATCGCAAGGCCATTCGTCTGTTCAAACTGGCGGAACAGTTTGACATTCCGGTGATCACTCTGGTGGACACGTCCGGCGCCTATCCCGGCATCGGGGCAGAGGAGCGCGGTCAGGCAGAAGCCATTGCCCGTTCCACCGAAGCCTGTCTGGGGCTCAAGGTGCCGCTGGTCAGCGTGATTGTGGGAGAAGGCGGCTCCGGCGGGGCGGTGGCGTTGGCGGCCGGGAACCGGATCATGATGCTGGAACACGCGGTCTACAGCGTGATTTCCCCCGAAGGTTGCGCTTCCATTCTGTGGCGGACCGCGGACAAGGCGGAAGAGGCAGCAGGGGCGTTAAAGATTACCGCGCAGGATCTGCTGAAACTGAATGTGATTGACGAGGTGATCCCGGAGCCGGTGGGTGGGGCACACCGGGATCATGAAAAAACCATGACGGCCCTTGGCAAGTCCCTGGATCAGGCGTTGAATGACCTGTCTGCCCTGTCTGCGGAAAAACTGCGTAGCCTGCGGCGGGAAAAATTCCTCAATATGGGCCGCGTGGGGCTGTGACGAATGTGTTTGGGCGTCTTTTCAGACAACAGCCCATAAAACAAAAGGAATTTTAGGCCAGAGAATTTTAGATCAGAGAATTTTAGGCCAAAAAAGCGCTGTAAGGGGTCTCAGCGCTTTTTTGATTGTTGTTTGTGTTTCCCTAGTCTAATTTATGGCCTGTTTAATAAAGATGGTTTCACCTATCTTTTCAAAAATGTTTCTATAAATTTCCTCATCTTCTATAGGGGTATCCACCCTAGAAGTGCCATACATGCTGGAATCTTCATCAATAGAAACGAAATTTAGTCGAACTTTCGTAAACTCAGTTCCGATTGCTTCTGCAGTTGCCGTAATTTTGGTTGTATGGTGCTCTTTTCCAAGCCCTGTAAATGGATTCCAAGTGCTATTACTTTTAGAAGGTGCCTTTGCGGTAATGAAACCTGTGACGCTGTCAGCGTTTTCAACGATATATCCAGTGTCTTGAAGAACGGATACAATAGATTTGAACACAATTTCATAAGGTGCTTCATACTCTCTGGTTTGAAGCTGTTGAAGCGCTAAGCCAGATAACGTCGGCTCTTTTATTTTATGAGAGCTACATGCAGCAAGGACAAGACATGTTAAGACAATAAAAAGTTGTTTCATTTACCTCTCCCCTTTTTATTTTTCCGTTTAATTAAAATGAACTGGACCTGCTTCTGAAGTCAGATACAATTTTTTCACCGTTAAATTTGATAATAAGAGTCATGGTTCTTGAAGACTGTTCAAAACCTGTAGTGGCATTACCAATGCCAGCACCAGCACCGCCTCCGACACCTCCAGCCCCAAACCCCAGACCAATGACAAAACTTTTTGAATTGGTTTTAGATGTGGAAACAGTGGCATGACGCCTGTATATCCATACTTCCTGCCCGTTACCGTCAATAGTGGTAATATTAGGAGCCCCGAAGGCTTCAGCTACAGCCAGTTGGGTAGTTTCTCCTACTTTTAATGTCATCTGAACCATACCATGTGTGAGAGTGTTTTTTTCTTCTGCGGCATGGCTAGCAGAAATAGTGAGTAAAAAATTTAGAAGAAAGGATGTAGCAATTAGCCTGTAATTCATTTTACCCCTCCCAAGATGTTGCTACGTTTAACTGAATATAATGGGAATAAGTACAGACCTAATCTCGAGCCCCCAATTCCCCACTAAATTTAGTGAATATTACTCTCATAGAAAAAAATATACAACAAAAACGTAATATAATTGTCTGGACTTCTCCTAAATTATAGTAGGTTACCGAAAGGTCTCTTTGTCAATAGAGTATCATTGTTGCAGGACAAGTATGGCGCGATCTATAATTCCTTTGATGTGGAATCTCAAGTTTTTGAGGGGTCAATTTTTACTATCTTGTTGACCTTTTTTCGGGGGAATGATGCTTAATTTTGTTCTTTCTAGGAAGAGTTCAGCATGTAAAGCCTAAAGCAATTATCTAGACTGGATCAGTTCCCCGCCCGGCTTGTGCGCGGGACGGGGGATTCAGTTCAGAAATCCTTGGGGGCGCAGATCAGATTGCGCCGTGACAATGCTTGTATTTTTTGCCGGAGCCGCAGGGGCAGGGTTGGTTACGCCCGACTTTGGGCACAATTTTCCCGTGACAGTTTTTGTATTTTTCACCGGAACCGCAGGGACAGGGGGCATTGCGACTGATGACCGGTCCGCCGGCCGCCCGGGCTGCAGGGATGGTGCCGGGCGCCCCGCCAGGGACGGCATCATTTTCGCCGGTGGTGGCGTCAATATGGCTGGTCTGCAACTGGTCCAGCGGCGGCTCTTCCAGCGGCGGCGGCGCCTGTTCGGTCTGCACCTGGATATGGGACAGCAGCATGACCACATTCTCGCGCGTCAGCGTCAGCATGTTTTCAAACATGGCGAAGGCTTCGGTTTTGTATTCATTGAGCGGGTCGCGCTGACCGTAGGCGCGCAGCTGAATGACCTGACGCAAATGATCCAGTTGTGCCAGATGTTCTTTCCAGTGGCTGTCAATGCTTTGCAGCAGGATGCTTTTTTCAATCTGGCGCATAATGTCAGGGCCGATATTGGCGGCCCGGGACGCCATGAATTTGTCGGTTTCCTGGATCAGGCGTTCTTCAAAGCCGGCAATGTCAATGCCCTCTTCCTTGGCCCACGCCTCACAGCCGAAATCCTGTCCGAACAGCCGTTGAAGCTCCACGCTCAACCCCTTGACGTCCCATTCTTCCGGATAGGCCCGCGGTGGCAGATGCGCCTCGATCAGATCCTGCACGGTTTCATGGCGCATGTCGGTGATGGTCTCGCTGACATCGTCGGCGGTCATCACTTCCAGGCGCTGTTCGTAGATGGCCTTGCGCTGATCATTCATGACATCGTCGAATTTCAGCAGGTTCTTGCGGATGTCATAGTTGCGGGCTTCTACCTTTTGCTGGGCTTTTTCAATGGCCCGGTTGATCCAGGGATGGACGATGGCCTCGCCTTCCTCAAGCCCGAATTTCTGCATCAGGGCATCCATGCGTTCGCCGCCAAAGATGCGCATTAGATCATCTTCCATGCTGAGGAAAAATTTGGAGCGGCCCGGGTCACCCTGCCGGCCGGACCGGCCCCGCAGCTGATTGTCGATACGACGACTTTCATGGCGTTCGGTGCCAATGACATAGAGCCCGCCGGCCTCGATCACTTTCTGTTTGTCGGCCTCGATCTCGGCGGCAATTTTTTCGATGGCCGCCGCGCGGGCGGTTTCGTCAATCTCGTCCACTTCGCTTTTGATGCGCATGTCCAGATTGCCGCCCAATTGGATGTCGGTGCCGCGTCCGGCCATGTTGGTGGCGATGGTGATGGCGCCGGGCCGGCCGGCCTGGGCCACGATATAGGCTTCCTGTTCGTGGAATTTGGCGTTCAGCACGTTATGGGGGATTTTGCGCTTTTTCAGCATGTCGCTGAGATATTCGGATTTTTCGATGCTGACCGTGCCCACCAGCACCGGCTGCTGCCGTTTGTAACAGTCTTCCAGAAGGTCGATAATGGCGGCATATTTTTCGCGTGCCGTACGATAGACCTCGTCATCCTCATCAATCCGGGCCACCGGAAGATGGGTCGGCATTTCAATGACTTCAAGGCCGTAAATATCGGCGAATTCGGCGGCTTCCGTGGCCGCGGTGCCGGTCATGCCGGCCAGTTTCGGATACAGCCGGAAATAATTCTGGAACGTGACCGAGGCCAGGGTCTGGTTTTCGGTCTTGATCTCGACACCTTCCTTGGCTTCCAGGGCCTGGTGCAGGCCGTCGGAATAACGCCGGCCTTCCATCATGCGGCCGGTAAACTCATCAATGATGATGATCTGGCCGTCCTTGACGATATAATCCTTTTCCGCTTGGAACAGTTTATGGGCCTTAAGCGCTTGGTTCACATGATGCACCACGGCCACATTGCCAAAATCATACAGTCCGCCTTCGATCAGCCCGGCTTCGGTGAGGACTTGTTCCAGATGCTCCATTCCCTCTTCGGTCAGGCTGATATTGTTGTTTTTCTCATCGACCTCGTAGTCCTCCTCATTGAGTTCGGGGATGATCTTGTCGATGGCCACATAAAGATCAGATTTGTCTTCGGTGGGGCCGGAGATAATCAGCGGTGTGCGCGCTTCGTCGATGAGGATGCTGTCCACCTCGTCAACAATGGCGAAATGGGGCGCGCGCTGGACCATGGCATCCGGATGATATTTCATGTTGTCGCGCAGATAATCAAAGCCCAGTTCGTTATTGGTGGCATAGGTGATGTCCGCGCGATAGGCTTCCCGCCGCAGGGCGTCGTCCATATTGGGAATGATGCAGCCTACCGAAAGCCCCAGGAAACGATAGACCTGTCCCATCCATTCGCTGTCGCGCCGGGCCAGATAGTCATTAACGGTGACCACATGCACGCCGTTGCCGGGCAGGGCGTTGAGATAGGCGGCAAGGGTTGCCACAAGGGTTTTCCCTTCGCCGGTTTTCATTTCAGCGATTTTGCCTTCATGCAGCACAATGCCGCCGATCAGCTGCACATCGTAATGACGCAGGCCGATGGTACGTTTTGCGGCTTCGCGGACCACGGCAAAGGCTTCTTCCAGCAGGCTGTCGAGCCGGGCGCCGTCGGCAAGGCGAGCCCGAAATTCATCGGTTTTGGCACGCAATTGCTCATCACTGAGCGCGCTGATATCGCTTTCCAGGGCGTTGATGGCATCAATGCGTGGTTTCAGGCTTTTGATATACCGATCGTTCGAGGTGCCGAAAATCTTCCTGGCGAGTGTGCCAAATCCCAACATATTCTATTCCTTAAGCGCTCAGACGGATCCGACCTGATATTTTCCTCAATGGGGGCTTATCTGTTTTTTCCAGTTATGCACAGATAAGTCCCGTAAGGGGTGCTGTCAATGACTGATCCGCCATTTACAGAAAAACTGTGACAATTTTGTATATTCTTCTTAGCAAGCGGCGGAACATGTTTTATAAATTCCGCAAAACACCGTCCCTTTCCTCGGATTTTACCGGATGCTTCGGACGGCCCATGATTAAAGGATCTGTATCTATGGCCAAAATTACCAAAATTTCCCCTCTGGCTCCGGCGGAATTTCCGAACATGCCGGTGCTGGAAGGGGTCCGTTTGGGCACCATTTGCAGCGGCACCAGATATCAGGGGCGCGATGACCTGCTTTTTGCCCGATTACCTGAAGGCACCGTGACAGCCGGTGTCTTTACCCGCTCCAAAACCCGGTCGGCGCCGGTGGACTGGTGTCGTCGCGGGATCGAGAGCGGATGGGGCGGCCGGGCCTTGCTGGTCAATGCGGGTAACGCCAACGCCTTCACGGGCCGGGCGGGGGAGGCGGCCATGAAACAGACCATTGCCGCCGCGGCGCGGGTGGTGGGCTGTGCCGAGGAAGAGGTGTATGTGGCTTCCACCGGGGTGATCGGCGAAGTCCTGCCCGGGGAAAAAATCAGCGCTGCGGTTGAGGATGCGGCCCGGACAAACAGCACCTGGCGGCAGGCAGCAGACGCGATCCGTACCACTGATACCTTCCCCAAGGGAGCCACTCGAACCGCCGTGATTGATGGCCGAAAAGTGACCCTCAACGGGATTGCGAAAGGCAGCGGGATGATTGCCCCGGATATGGCGACCATGCTGGCTTTTGTCTTTACCGATGCGGCGCTGCCCCGGACCGTGCTGCAGCACATTCTGAAAGAGGCGACCGATAAAAGCTTTAATGCCATCACGGTCGACAGCGATACCTCCACCTCCGATACGCTGCTGGTTTTTGCGACCGGCACAAGCGGCGCTGGCGCAGAAATCAATGACAGTCAGGACCCGCGCCTTGAGGATTTCAGGAGCCAGTTTCTAGAAATAATGCAGGATCTGGCCCAGCAGGTGGTCAAGGACGGCGAAGGGGCCAGCAAGTTCATCGAAATCACTGTGGCCGGGGCGGAAGATGATCGGGCCGCAAAAGTGATTGCCTTGAGCATTGCCAATTCCCCGCTGGTCAAGACTGCCATTGCCGGCGAGGACGCCAATTGGGGCCGGATTGTCATGGCGGTGGGCAAGGCGGGTGAAGCCGCAGATCGGGACCGGCTGATCATTGAAATTGGGGGCCAGAGGCTGACCGAAGCGGGCCAGGCGGCCGAAAGTTACGATGAAGCGGCTTGTACCGCCCATCTCAAGGGGCAGTATATCCACATTTTTGTGGATGTGGGGGTGGGCGGCGATGGCCAGGCCACGGTCTGGACCTGTGATCTGACCCATGATTATATCACCATCAATGCGGATTACCGGAGTTAGGTCATGACCCTTGCGATGCCGGTACATCTGGAAACCGATCGTCTGATCCTCCGGCCCTTTGAGGACGCCGACGTGGCCGGCCTGGTGGCTATTCTGTCTGACTGGGAAGTCACCCGTTGGCTGTCGCGCAATGTGCCGTTCCCCTTTCGCGAGGCGGATGGCGCCGGGATGATCCGGCAGCGGCGTGACGATCAGGCCGCCGGGCGGGGGATGGCTTATGGCGTATTTGACAAAGTGACAGGCGCGCAGCTGGGTGGGGTGCGCCTGTTTGCCCTCACCGGCACGGCGGAAATCGGTTACTGGTTCGGGCGCGCCGCCTGGGGCCGGGGATATGCGACGGAAATGCTGCAGGCGGTGGTCCGGGCCTGTTTTGAACATTCCGCGATAGAGGAACTGGTGGCGCAGACGGCGGCCGACAATATCGGCTCACGGCGTATTCTGGAAAAAGCGGGGTTTGTGTATCAGGGACAAACGCCAGAGGAATATGCCCGTTGTGGCCATACCCATGGCTGCGGGGAGTTTTTCCGCCTTAGCAAAGCTCACTGGTTCAAGCAGCAGGAGAAGACATGACCAATTGTCCCGATATACCAAACCGCCCCACCGGGCCGATAAAACTGGTCACGGTGGCCGCCGTGATTCTGGTGGATGTGGATGGCCGCATTCTGCTGGCGCAGCGGCCCGAGGGCAAATCCATGGCGGGGTTGTGGGAGTTTCCCGGTGGCAAGGTGGAAGACGGTGAAACGCCGGAACGGGCCCTGATCCGGGAACTGAGGGAAGAATTGAATATCGACACCACCGAAGCCTGTTTCGCGCCGTTTGTTTTTGCCTCCCACAGTTATGAGGATTTTCATCTGCTGATGCCCTGTTTTCTGTGCCGGCGCTGGGACGGCATTGTGCAGCCGCGGGAAGGGCAGATTCTGAAATGGGTACGGATCAAGGAGCTGCAGAACTATCCCATGCCGCCAGCGGACGAACCGCTGATTGCCATGATCCGCGATTTTTTATGAGCCTGCCATGTCACAGCCGATCTTTCACATTCGCCCCTTTGAGCCCACGGATTACGCCCGGGTGCGGGAGATTTACGGCCAGGGTATTGCCGGCGGGAATGCCACCTTCAATACGGAAAACAAAGACTGGCCCGACTGGGACCGCAGTTTTCTAAAGGATTGCCGTCTGGTGCTGACCGAACAGGGTGTGGTGCGGGGCTGGGCTGCGATCAGCGCCTTCAGCAACATGCCCGCCTATCGGGGGGTGGCGGAGGATACGCTCTATATTGATGAAAACTGCCATGGCCGGGGCGCGGGACGGCAATTGCTGGATGCCCTCGTTACGGCTACGGAACAAGCCGGGTATTGGACCTTGCTGGCCAAGATTTTTCCGGAAAATGAAGCCAGTCTGCGGTTGCATGAAAGGTGCGGTTTTCGGCGGGTCGGCATGCTCGAACGGGTTGCCTGCCATCATGGCCGCTGGCGGGATGTGGTGGTGTTGCAACGACGCAGTTCGGTGTTTCATCTGGATGAGGTTATGACCCCGCTGCTGATTGAACAGTTGAGTGACAATTATGTTTCAGCCTGGTGGGACAGCTACGCTATTTTGCAAAGACTGCAAAAACCGGTGGAATTTGTCATCTATCCCCGCGGCACCCATGTGCTGGTCAAACTGGCCGAGCGTTTCGCTTCCAAGCAGGGCAATGTGGACTGGGTCGCGTTTTGGCTGAAGGGCGAGGAACACCCAGACCCAGGGAAGGTGGAACAATACCAAAGATGGCGTAAATTGCAGGCGCTGCACAAGGGCCAGAGAAAGGAGTAGCAAGATGCGCAACGGCGGGTTATCGCTGTCGTTTTTCCTTGTCTCTGTGCTGTGCGGTCCCGCCATCTTTCATATTGCCCGGCCTTCTTTTCCGGATCCGGGTCTTTGAAGGCGGCGAATTTGCTGAACGCTGTTTGGGTCACGTCTTCCGGGTCGGGGGAGCCGGCCGGGCCAATTAAACTCATCACATGTTCAACTAACTCATCACATGCAGGCCGGCATCCACATAGGCGATATTGCCGGTGACATTGCGCGACAGATCGCTGACCAGGCCCATGGCCATGGCGCCCACGTCCTCAATGCTTACCAGCCGCCGTTCGGGAGCATTTTGCCGGGCCTTGTCCATCAGTTCGTCAAAATGGGCGATTCCGGAAGCCGCCCGTGTCTTGATCGGGCCGGGCGAGAGAGCATTGACACGAATTCCCCGCGGGCCCAGTTCGGCGGCCAGATACCGGACGCTGGATTCCAGTGCCGCCTTGACCGGCCCCATGACATTATAATGATCCACCACCTTTTCTGCCCCGTGATAACTGATGGTCAGCAGTGCCCCGCCGTTGCGCATCAGCGGTGCGGCCAGATGTGCCATGCGGATAAAGGAATAAACCGAAATGTCCATGGCCTGTAGGAATCCGGGACGGGAACAGGCGGACAACGGTCCGTGCAAATCTTCTTTGGGACAATAGGCGATGGAATGAATCAGAAAATCCAGACGGCCCCAGAAGGTCTCGATCTGTTCAAAAACCGCTTCCATTTGCCCGTCCCGCTCCACGTCAAGCGGCAGAAACAACGGAGCCTTGACCTCCTCGGCGAGCGGCGTCACATAGGGCCGGGCCTTGTCATTGAGATAAGTGAGTGCCAGATCCGCTCCGGCATTACGCAGGGCGCGGGCGCAGCCGGCAGCAATGGAATGACGGTTGGCAACGCCGACCACAAGACCCTTTTTTCCGTCCAGAAGCAACATCATTTTTCCTTATATTTTTCCGAAATATGACACCGTTTTTGCGCTGCATCAAAGGCTGTTCCGCCATTGGCAGCCAAAGGAATACCCCGAAAGCGGCGACCGTTTTCGAACTTTCAGAATGTGGTTAATGCCTTAATATGTCTGGAATATGGCATTTATCTTATAAATTCTGAAAATTGATCCTGGTCAAGTTATCCGATCTGCTTTAGGTATAGAACCTATCCTTGGAAGTTATGGAAGACGACAAAAATTGTGCAGTGCAAATTTTTAATGATGCTCTGTTCCGGAAATATGGACTGATGTAAATGAAAAAAACTCTTTCCCTGTTGATTATCCTTGTGACACTGGTGAGTGGTGGGGTCGTATACTGGCTGATAGAGGGACGGACATCGCTGCCGGAGGGCATCATTGTGACCAATGGCAGAATCGAGGCCGAACAGATTGAAATTGCGGCCAAGGCGCCCGGCCGTATCGCGGAAATTTTGGTCAATGAAGGGGATATGGTGAGTGCTGGCACAGTTTTGGCGCGGATGGATAACCAGGAGTTGCAGGCCCGGCTTCGTGGCGCTCAGGCGCTGGTCAATCAGGCCCAAAAGGCCCGGGCCGCTGCCAAGGCGGCCATGGCTCAGGCTCTGAGCCAGCGCACCCTCGCCTTGCAGGAGTTTGAGCGGGCCAGCGCATTGCACAAAAAAGGGCATATTTCCACCGCGGCACTCGATCAGCGGCGCAGTCAGAAAGATTCCGCCATTGCCGCCCATGAGGCTGCCAAGGCCAGCTTTGACCAGGCCAGTGCTGCTGTGGATGTGGCCGAGGCCAGTGTGGCCGAGCTTGAGGCCCTGCTTGAGGATACGGTTCTTATCGCGCCGCGGGACGGGCGGGTGCAATATAAACTGGCCCAGCCCGGTGAAGTGGTGGGCGCGGGCGCGCGTATTCTGACCCTTCTGGATGTCACGGATGTCTATATGACGGTGTTTATCCCGGCGGGGCCGGCGGGGCGGCTGGCGCTGGGCAGCCCGGCGCGGCTGATACTTGATCCGGTGCCGCAATATGTGGTGCCGGCCAAGGTTACCTTTGTGGCGTCCGAGGCGCAGTTCACCCCGAAATCGGTTGAAACCCAGGACGAACGGGACAAGCTGATGTTCCGGGTCAAGCTTACCCTGCCGCGTGATCTGCTGAAGCAATATGAAAAACAGGTCAAGACCGGGGTGCGCGGCAGGGTTTATATCGCCGTTGACCCGCAGGTCGCATGGCCGGATCACCTCAACGTCAAGCTGCCGTGATGTGTGCCGAAAGTGTCACCCGTCTGGAGCGGGTCAGCCATAATTATGGTGCCGCCGTGGCCCTCAGGGAAGTGACACTCGATATTCCGGCCGGCTGCATGGCGGGAGTGATCGGGCCGGACGGGGTGGGCAAATCGACGCTTCTGGCATTGATCACCGGTGTCCGGCGTTTACAAGACGGACAGGTTCACACTCTCGGCGGGGATATGACCGACCGGCGCCATCGCCGCCTCTGCCATCACCGCATTGCCTATATGCCGCAGGGGCTGGGCCGGAATCTCTATCCCACCCTCAGCGTGTTTGAAAATATTGACTTTTTCGGCCGCCTGTTCGGCCAGCCGGAAGCGGAGCGCCGGGCGCGTATCGCTGATCTTTTGCAAGCCACTGGCCTTGCCCCCTTTGCCGCCCGCCCGGCCGGCAAACTGTCGGGGGGATGAAACAGAAACTCGGACTGTGTTGTGCGCTGATTCATGATCCGGATCTTCTGGTGCTTGATGAACCGACCACCGGGGTGGATCCCTTGTCCCGTCGACAGTTCTGGGAATTGATTGACCGTATCCGCCGCCGTCGGCCGGGCATGAGTGTGCTTGTGGCTACCGCCTATATGGAGGAAGCCGAACGGTTTGACTGGCTGGCGGCCATGGATGATGGCCGGGTAATCGCTTCGGGCGCGCCGGAGACGTTCAAGACCCAGACCGGCGCGCGTACCCTTGAGGCCGCGTTCATTGCCCTGCTGCCGGCGGAAAAACGCGCCGGACATCAGGCGGTTGTAGTTACCCCCCGCGCGGTGGAGGAAACGCAAGTACCGGCCATTGAGGCCGAGGGCCTGACCCGCCGGTTCGGCCAGTTCACCGCTGTCGATCATGTGAGTTTCCGTATTTATCGTGGGGAAATTTTCGGTTTTCTCGGCTCCAATGGGTGCGGCAAGACCACCACCATGAAAATGCTGACGGGTCTTTTACCGGCGACGGAGGGCGAGGCCCGCCTGTTTGGCCGACCGTTAGCGGGCGGTGACCTGGAAACCCGCCGCCGGGTCGGTTACATGTCCCAGACCTTTTCCCTCTATGGCGAACTGACCCTACGGCAAAATCTGGAGCTACACGCCCGGCTCTATCATCTGCCCAAAGCGCAGATCGGGCCCCGGGTAGAGGAATTGCTGCGGGATTTCGACCTTGAGGCTGTGGCCGATCAACGCCCCGAAAGCCTGCCTCTGGGGATTCGTCAGCGTCTGCAACTGGCGACGGCGGTCCTGCACGGCCCGGAAATGTTGATTCTGGACGAGCCCACTTCGGGGGTGGATCCTGTGGCCCGGGATCAATTCTGGCATTATCTGATCGACCTGTCCCGCAACAAGGGGGTGACGATTTTTATTTCCACCCATTTCATGAATGAGGCCGAACGCTGTGATCGGATTTCCCTGATGCATGCCGGACGGGTGTTGGCGGTGGGGGCACCGGATGAGCTGATGCGGGCCCACGGGGCTGCGACGCTGGAAGAAGCCTTTATTTTCCGGCTGGAGGAGGCGGTGCGGGAAACGGCGGTGGCGCCCTCGTCAGAGCCGTCTGCACAGGAGGAGGGGGTGTTACCGGTTGCACACCAGAGGCCGGTTGTAGAGCGGCGTTTTAATCCCGGCCGGCTGTGGGCCTATGCCCGGCGGGAGAGCATGGAACTGTTGCGGGATCCGATCCGACTGGCTTTTGCCCTGCTGGGGCCGCTGCTGCTGATGCTGACCTTTGGATACGGTATTTCCCTGGATGTGGAAGACCTGCCTTATGCGGTTTATGATCAGGATCAGTCCCTGGAAAGCCGGACGCTGCTGGAAAATTTCAGTGGTTCGCGGTATTTCATCGAAAGGCCGCCGGCGCAAAGTGCCGAGGAGCTGATGCGCCGGCTGAAAAGCGGAGAACTGAAACTTGCGCTTGAAATTCCGACGGATTTTGGCCGCCGGCTGTTACAGGGAGAGACCCCGGAGGTGGGGATCTGGATTGACGGCACCATGCCATTCAGAGCTGAAACCATTCGCGGCTATGTCACCGGGCTGGCGCTGCACTATCTTGAGCAACAGACGGCTCGGGGTTATGACTTTCAGGGGCGCTCTGCGGCGCTGCCGGTCAATCTTGAAACCCGGTTCCTTTATAACCAGGCGTTCAAGAGCGTTTATGCCATTCTGCCCGGGGTGATTATGCTGATGCTGGTGCTGATTCCGGCGATGATGACGGCGGTGGGTGTCGTGCGGGAAAAGGAAACCGGCTCGATCGCCAATTTTCGCGCTACGCCGGTGACCCGGTTTGAATTTCTGGCCGGCAAACAGCTGCCTTATGTGGCCGTTTCGCTGCTGAGTTTTCTCAGCATGCTTCTTATGTCCTGGCTGGTGTTCGGGGTGAGCGTAAAGGGATCATTTGTCGCGCTGGCGTTGGGGGGTATTCTGTATATTCTGGCCACCACCGGTTTCGGGCTTTTTATGTCGAGCTTTACCAAAAGCCAGGTGGCAGCGATTTTTGCCACCGCCGTGATTTCCATTGTCCCGTCTGTGAATTTTTCCGGTCTTCTGGTGCCGGTTTCATCGCTTTCAGGCGGCGGGCGGTTTCTGGGGCTGGCCTTTCCGTCCTCCTGGTTTGAACAGATCAGCATCGGTACCCTGACCAAGGGGCTGGGGCTTTCGACCTTGTGGCAGAATCATCTGGCGCTGGCAGGTTTCGCCATGGTCTTTATTGTCGCGGCGCTGGTGGCGTTGCCGAAACAGGAAAACTAGACCATGGGGAAACGCTGGAGCAATATTTTTCATCTTGGCATCAAGGAATTGTATGGCCTGCGCACCGATCCGGTGCTGATGGTTCTGATTGTCTATGTGTTTTCCTATGCAGTTTATGCGGTGGCCACCGGCGCCAAATTCGAGGTGGAAAACGCCGCCGTGGCGATTGTTGACGAGGACCGCTCGGAACTGTCGCGGCAAATCGGGGCGGCGCTGCTGCCGCCGTTTTTCAAAACCCCGGACTATATCGACTCCCGGCAGATGGAGGCGGTACTGGATCAGGGAAAATATGTTTTTGTTTTGGATATTCCGCCGGAATTTGAAGCCGATCTTCTGGCTGGCAGACGCCCCGCATTGCAGATCAATGTGGACGCCACAGCCATGACCCAGGCCGGCAACGGTGCCGTTTATCTGCAAAATATCATCATGCAGGAAGCCGTGAAATATGCAACCGGTCAGGAAAAGGCCGCCCCGCTGCCGGTTGATCTTGTGATCCGCGCTAAGTTCAATCCCAATTTCCGGTCGGTCAATTTCAATGCGATCATGCAGATCATCAACAACATCACTATTCTGGCCATCATCCTGACCGGTGCGGCGCTGATCCGCGAACGCGAGCACGGCACGGTGGAACATTTGCTGGTCATGCCGGTGGTGCCCACGGAAATCATGCTGGCCAAGATCTGGGCCAATGGTCTGGTGATCATTGCCGGTGCCATTCTGTCCTTGTGGCTGGTGGCGCATGAGCTTCTGGAGGTGCCCATTGCCGGGTCCGTCCCGCTGTTTATTGTGGGTGCGGTGTTGTATCTGTTTTCGGTGACGGCGCTGGGCATCCTTTTGGCCACCTTTACCGGCTCCATGCCGCAGTTCGGGCTGCTGGTCATACCGGTTCTGGTGATGATGTATCTGCTCTCGGGCAGTACCACGCCGCTGGAAAGCATGCCGGTGTGGCTGCAAAATGTCATGCAGCTGTCTCCCTCCACCCATTTTGTGGCCTTTTCCCAGGCGATCCTCTATCGTGGCGCCGGGCTGGATATTGTCTGGCCGGATCTTCTAGCGATTATAGGCATCAGCGGGGTTTATTTCCTGATTTCCCTGGCGCGATTCCGCAAAGCCATCGCCAGCTTCCATTAGGGTTCAGGATTATTAATAACCAAGATCGCGCCGTATCGGTTATTCCAGCCGGTACGCCCGTGTCGTATCTGGTACTTTGGCTTCGCAATTCTCTAAGGTATAGGGGGGGGTGAGCCACATGACAGATCATGACTTGAGAATCACAAGTGAGCGCATATTGACCATTGCAGGGCAACTTTAACACCCAGTCTTTGAAGCTTCAATAACGCTTAGCCATTGCTGATCTGTAAGTTGATAGGCCTGTGCCTCTCTTTTTCCTGTTTCTTCTTCATATAATAGATAGCACTTTATATAATAGATAGCTCTTTGCGGCATGACCTTTATGCCAATGCTCGATCGCGGGTTGGATATATGAACGCCCCCCTCCTGTATCCTAACTTGACGAATCCAGGATAACTTCCTATATTCAGAGACAAAGGATTGGGCATTTCCCGGTCGACAATGGGGTTCTGGAATTTCCGGGGCCCTTTTGTTTTTCTACTTTTTGTCACGGAAAACTCTTCACACCATATAGCTTGGGTGCGATCAGGTCATAAGCTCTGTTAGCTTGTTCTGGCCGCAAATAATGGAGCGCAATGGGCCGTGCCGTAAGGTCTGCCAATTGCAACCCTGTTGCATTTGCTGCCTTGCTTACAAAAACCGGCTCAAACTGAATCTGAGTAAAGTCCGATTGCTTGTAGCCCCAGTTGTTCCGATTGGCACATATCCGCCGAAACTCTATCTCTAACTCGGCATCCTCCCGATTTCCTCTGCTTTCAAAGAGAACATGGACAAGTTTCCCGTGTTGTTTTTCCGCCAGGAGCCGGGAGAGAAGTCGTTCCATACAAAAATAAAGAGCAATCTCATATGGATTCCAAGGTGTCTTATATTTCTCAATCAAGTTGTGCTTACGGATTACCGATGCTGAAATATGCATTGGGGCATCCACCATCAAAGTGTTCATCCGCCCATAGAAGTGTTGTCGCAGTTCAGGGTTGGCACGCAAAACTGCAAACGGACCTTTCGATTTACGGATCTCACGTTCATGGAGAACAATTCCATCGTGGCCCCAAAAGTCGAATTTGAGCTGTTGGAACGCCGGCACGACAGTGGACACATAGTCTTGCTTTTTGATCAGGCAGAAGGATAGGCAGAACATGGGAAAGCCCTTATCGATCCCATCCAAACCGTGGTCTCCACTTTCGTCTGCAAAAACAACGTAATCCGCGTAATTGGACATATTAATTCAAATCACCTAAAATCTGGGTATATCTTTGTGTAAAGCCGGTTTATCCAGTTTGCTCTTCCCAACAGAGTCATACAATTATAACGTGCATATTGCACTCTGCATAGAAAAACCCTCAATAATATGTTCACCTGCCGGCCTTCCTGCTGGCGAAAACTGTTAAATGGAAAACTGCTGAATAATACAGTTTCTATCTGGGGGAATGATGCGCAATTCGGTTGTCGCCTACGGGGCATCTGATACACTTTAAGGGATCAGGAAGGGATCAGGAACAGACAGGAGGACAAGATGGGAGACTTTATCGAACTGGTTGCTGAGGATGGCCATCATTTCGATGTTTATCAGGCGTTACCGGATGGCAGCGCCCGGGGCGGCATTATCCTGTTGCAGGAAATTTTCGGGGTCAACCGCCATATCCAGGCCCTGGCGGACGGCTATGCCGCGGAAGGATACGCGGTGTTGGCGCCGGCGCTCTATGACCGGATCGAAAAAAAACTCTGTCTGTCCTATGCGGATTTTGCCCGGGCGCGGGAATATAAATTCGCAACCCCGGATGAGGTGGCGCTTCAGGATATTACCACCTGTTTCGAGGCGCTGGCTCCATATGGCCGGCGGGCCACGATTGGATATTGCTGGGGCGGTTATTTGTCTTTCATGGCGGCGTGTCATCTGAATCTGGAATGTGCCGTGGTCTATTACGGCGGCGGCATCACCGGCCAGAGGGAACGCAAACCCCGCTGTCCGGTGCTGTACCATTTCGGCGAGCGGGACCAGATCATCACCGTGGGAGATGTGGAAAAAATCCGCCAGAGCCAGAAGGCCCTTGGAGCAGACGCGATTTTCCATATTTACGACGGCGCCGATCACGGATTTGTTTGTGACGAGCGGGGCAGTTATGATCCCAAAGCTGCCGCCCTGTCCAGAAAACGCACCCTGGATTTTCTGAAGACACATTTATAAGAGCTCCCGGTATAAGAGCTGCCGGACTTTTTGAGAGCGGGAGATGGGGCCTGGCTTTTTTGATCCCGCCGCGATACAGTTTTCAAACGATTGTTTGGGTTAGGGAGAATGGCAACATGAAAACTCTTTTTGACATTTCCGGCAAAACGGCGGTGATTACCGGTGGCTCGCGCGGCATCGGGGCCATGATTGCCCGCGGGTTTGTGGAAAACGGGGTCAGAACCTATATCTGTTCGCGCAAGGAGGAGCAGGTCAGAAAAACCGTCGAGGAGCTTTCGGCCTATGGCACCTGTATCGGTCTCAAGGCGGATCTGTCCACCTATGAGGGGGTGGTGGCCTTTGCCGAGGCCATCAAGGAACGGGAACAGCGTCTCGATATTCTGGTCAATAATGCAGGGGCCGCCTGGGGGGCGCCGTTTGAGGACTTCCCGGAAAGCGGCTGGGACAAGGTGATGGATGTGAATGTGAAGGGGGTGTTTTTCCTGACCCAGAAGCTGTTTCCGTTGCTCAGGGCTGCGGGGCGGCATGAAGATCCGGCGCGGGTGGTCAATATTGCCAGCGTGGATGGACAGCATGTTCCGGATCCGGAAACCTATAGCTACTCTGCCAGCAAGGCGGCGGTGATTCATATGACCCGGGTGCTCGCCAAACGTCTGGCGGCGGATCATATCAATGTCACGGCCATTGCGCCGGGCCCGTTCCCCAGCGCCATGACCAAGGGTCTGTTTGAGGCGGTGGGCACCGATAAAATCATCCGCGAAGTGCCTCGCGGGCGAATCGGAGAACCGGAGGATATGGCGGGAGCGGCCATTTACCTGTGCAGCCGGGCCGGATCCTATGTGACGGGCGCGACGTTGACGGTGGATGGCGGCTGGGCCACGACGGTATAGCGGCCTTGGTATCTTTCAGGACACCCGGCGCGAAATGAACAAGGTGCGGATAATATTTGGCTCTGATGCGGGCTTACGGTAAAAAAGAGGTATGACAAAAAAATCCCGATCTTCACCGCCGGTTTTCGACCAGGAGTTTCTCGACAAACTGGATGAGTTGTATATCTGGCGGCGTGACGTCAGACATTTCAAACCCGATCCCCTGGAAGAGGGATTGCTGGATGATATCCTCGACCGGGCCTGTCTGGCGCCGTCCGTGGGCAACAGTCAGCCCTGGCGTTTTGTCAGTGTGGAAAGCCCGGAGCGCCGCCGCCAGATCATCGAGGATTTCAGCGACTGCAATCAGGCGGCCTTGCAGGATTATGAGGGGGAAAAAGCCAAACTTTATGCCTCGTTGAAGTTGGCCGGGCTCAAGGAGGCGCCGGTGCATCTGGCGATTTTTGTGGACCGGGACGTTCAGGAAGGGGCGGGGCTCGGCCGCAAGACCATGCCTGAAATGCTCAATTATTCTGTGGCCGGCGCGGTTGTGGCGTTGTGGCTCCAGGCGCGGGCGCGTGGAGTGGGAATGGGCTGGGTGTCGATCCTGCATCCTGACAAGGTGCATGAAATTCTTGATGTGCCCGACAGCTGGGACCTGGTGGCCTATATGTGTGTGGGCTATCCGGCGGAAGAAAACGATACACCAGAACTGGAACGAGTCGGTTGGCAACCCCGCACCGCCGCCAGCCGCAAACTGCATATCCGGTAGACTGTTTTGTGAAGGCGTTCCTGTGAGAAGACATTTAGAGCCTTCTGGTCTCCTCTGAAATTGTGGCCCTCTGAAATTGTGGATTGCTGCGTTGCTGTTGCGCGTTGCAATGACGTTAAAGGGAAACGTCATCCACACGTCATCCACTAGAGTGAATTGTGAAGAGGTTGGCTCAATTCTGTTGGCGGATTGTGGCTTGGCCGTACCGCCAGTATGGCCGGCGCCAAACCCCTGGCTCCTGAACCAGACCTGACCGGCAGAATGGGTCAACCTCTTCACAATTCACTCTATGTTTGAGGTTTTCGTCCCGAAGAGCCTGCATCATCGTGAGCTCCCGAAGTTCCCTTTCGTCGCTCCCGCGCAGGCGGGAGCCCAGAGTCCTTTTTAAGAGTCCTTTTTAAGAGTCTTTTCAAATAAAGCCCTTCCGGACGACAAGCCGGGCGGAACATCTTTGGGGAGGGGCTGGATTGCCGCCTTCGCGGCAATGACGCAGGAGAGGTGGCAAGGACAATGACGGGGAAGCGCAAGGAAGGGGAAACGTCATCGCACCCCCCGAAGGGGGCGATCCACAGGGGGGCTGCTTCCCGCGTCCTTACAGCCGATCAATGATGGCCCACAGGGCATCCAGGGTGGAACGGCCGAGTTTTTGTGCCCGTTCCGGGGACCAGCCGCTTTCCGGGTATGGTGTTTCCACCGTATCCTTGAACGGCATTTCCAGGGTCATGGCAACGGCATTATAACGGAAGGCGAGCTGGTTGGTGGCCATGCTGAGATCCGCTGTGCCGGGCGCCGATTTGGGATAGCCTTTTTCGGTCTGGAAATCAGGATTGAGGCGCGCCAGTTCCTTCTGGAAGTCATAGGCCAGGTCAAGCTGGGATTCGTTAATGTCGGGAATACCTTCGAAACAGGCGATGAAGTTATAGGGCAGGGCTTCGTCCCCGTGCACATCCAGTACCAGATCCATGCCGGTTTCATCCATCTTGCCGCGCACGTAAAATACTTCGGGGCTGTGATCCAGGGAGGGGTCATGCCATTCGCGGTTGAGATTACGCCCCACGGCATTGGTGCGCAGATGTCCCCGGCGGCTGCCGTCGGGATTCATGTTGGGCACCGCATAGAAGACACATTTTTTCAATAATTCCCGGCTGACCGGGTCCGTATCGTCCAGCAGCCTTTCGAGAAAACCTTCCATGAACCATTCGGCCATGGTTTCACCGGGATGCTGGCGGGCAATGATCCAGATAACTTTTTTGTTGCTATCGCTCTCACCGATGGTCAGAAGATCCATATCCTGCCCATCCACCGTTTCCCCGATAGAATGCAGGGCGACCTGCTCATGACGGGCACAGCGGGCGATCAGGTCGTGATGCCGTTCCATGCTGTAGGGGGCGAAATAGGCATAATAAACACAGTCGGTTTCCGGGACATGCTGGATCGTGAGGGTGCCGTTTTTATAAACCGTGCTGACCCGGAACCAGTTCTCCCGGTCATAGGAGGCCACGGCCTGATAATTTTCCCAACCCTCGGGATAGGCGGCGTCGGCCACCTCCTCGATGCTGAGCGCACATAGCTGGCCTTTGGCGCCAGTCATGCGGAAATAAAACCACTGAAAAAAATCGGACTGATTGTCCTTGCGGATCCGCAGGCGGATATTCTGCGGATTTTCCGCCTCGATAACCTCGATATTGCCGCCGTCGAAATTACTGCTGATCTTCATTTCTGTGCCCCTCAAAAAAAAGAATGCCAGTTTACTCTATCCGGTTTCATTTATACGGATCAAGCAGGCCGGCTGTAAACTGCTGAAATGCGTGTTTTTGAGTGGACTCTTTTGTCATTACCATTGGCCCCTGTGCGTGAGAGCGGTTGTTTTCAAGAACTGCCATGAGAACAGATGCGGAAAATTCTGTATAAAATTTTCGCATAGGACAGCAGATCGGAATAATCTGCTGTTTTGCGCTGTCGGTGGGTTAAGGCAGATGACAGATAATATCTTTTCTGCCAAACTGTGCGCTTTCAATCGCCGAGATTAAGAAAAATTAGGGATGAGAATGTCAGATATGGCAGTTTATGTGAACGACAATAGCAAGGAGATCAGGACATGACCGATATAGCTGATGATCTGCATACCGGGTCGCAGAAACGTGAGCTTATGGGCCATCCGATTGGTCTCGCCGTGTGTTTCCTCACTGAAATGTGGGAACGGTTTTCCTATTACGGCATGCGTACTATTCTGGTGCTGTATATGGTGAAATACCATATGTTCAGCACTGAAAAAGCCAGCATGATTTACGGGGCCTATTCCGGTCTTGTCTATATGATGCCCATTATTGGCGGATTTTTGGCGGACCGTTATCTAGGCAGCCGCAAAGCGGTTGTATATGGTGCTTTCCTGCTGGTAGCGGGGCATGGCATGATGGCATTTCACGGCCCGAAAGCCTATCTGGACGGTGATGTGGTCGTCCGCAGCGAGTTTTACCTCAATATCTTTTTTCTTTCCCTGGCGCTGATCATTACCGGGGTCGGATTCCTGAAAGCGAATATTTCCACCATTGTGGGGGCGTTGTACGGGCCGAACGATCCCCGTCGGGATGGCGGTTTCTCCATTTTCTATATGGGCATTAATCTGGGGTCCGTGCTGGCGACCGTTATTGTCGGGTATGTGGGCGAAACCTATGGCTGGAACTGGGGTTTCGGAATTGCCGGCATTGGGATGCTGTTCGGGCTTCTGGTGTTCCTGGGGGGGCAGGCGTTGCTGGAAGGCCGGGCCGAGCCAACCCGGCCCGAAGTACTGAAGGAAAAGAGCCCCATTGGCCTGACCAAGGAAAACACCATTTATCTGGGCGGTCTGGGTCTTGTGATCATCAACTGGATCTTCATGCAGTATCAGAGCCTGGTGGGACAGATTCTCGGCGTGTCGGGGGTAGCGATGATTTCGATCATCCTCTTTTATGCCTTTACCAAATGTCTCAAGGAAGAGCGGGACCGGTTGCTGGTTGCTTGTTTCCTGATCGCGGTTCAGGCGGTGTTCTGGGCCCTGTTCGAACAGCAGGCTGCAAGCCTGACTCTGCTGGCGGATCAGCAGTTCGATCTGAATGTGTTCGGATTCAGTCTGCTGGCGTCACAGGTGCAGTTCCTCAATCCGGCTCTGATTGTTATATTGGCGCCGATGATGGCGTGGCTGTGGGTGGCGTTGTCTGAAAAGGGCTGGGAGCCCTCAACGCCCGGTAAATTCGGTCTCGCCATGTTGCTGATTGGTCTGGGATATGTGGTGTTTGCCTGGGGCATGGGTCTTGATGACAGCACCGCAAAGAACTTCATGTGGCTGGTGTTCATTTATCTGTCGCTGACAGTGGCCGAGCTATGCCTGAGCCCGGTAGGGCTGTCCATGGTGACCAAACTCAGCGTGCCGCAGATTGTCGGCATGATGATGGGCACATGGTTCCTGTTTTCGGCCATGGGCAATTATGTGGCCGGCTGGATCAGTTCGCTCACCGGCAGTGGCGGCCACGGCGCCGACGCCGGCAAGTTGGACGTGATGGCCACGATGGAGGTCTATACCAATATCGGTCTGATCAGTATCGGCGTGGGTGTGTTTATCCTGCTTTTGACCCCGCTTCTGAGAAAGGCCATGCACGGGGTGCATTAAACTTTCGAAGAGGGGGATCTGACAAAATGCTGCGCCTATGTTGCGCAGCATTTTTTATGGCCCGTCCATTTCTTCCCGCAGAAGCTCCAGTTCAAGCCATTCTTCTTCGATTGCGGCAAGGTTGTTCTGGCATTTTTCCAGTTCTTTGGTGAGCAAGGCAAAACCATCCGGATCCCTGGCATAGAACCCCGGATCTGCCAGCGTGGTTTCGATTTTGGCAATCCGCTTTTCCAGCGTCGCCATTTCCTCCGGAAGCTGTTGCAGGCGGAGCTGATGTTTGTAACTGAGTTTTTTGCTGCTGCGGGCCGTCGGTTTTTGAGGGGGGGTCTTGCCGCTAGGGGAACCGGGCCTCATCCGGTCGGCCGGTGATGCCTGGGGGGCTGGATCGGGGGATTTGCGTTGTCGCAAATAATCGCTGTAGCCGCCGGCATATTCGGTTACCTGACCATTGCCTTCCATGACTATAGTCGAGGTGACGGTGCGATCAAGAAAATCCCGGTCATGGCTGACCAGAAGCACAGTGCCGTCATAGTCGCTGAGGACCTCCTGCAAGAGGTCCAGCGTATCCATATCCAGATCGTTGGTCGGCTCGTCCAGGATCAGCAGGTTGGTGGGGTGGGCCAAGGTCTTGGCAAGCAAAAGCCGATTGCGTTCCCCGCCGGACAGCGCCCCTACCGGGGTGTGGGCCTGAGATGCATCAAACAGGAAATCTTTCATATAGGAAATGATGTGTTTGGACGCGCCGCGAACCATAATGTGATCGCCGCCGTCGCTTAAGGTTTCCCAGACCGTGTCGGTGTCCTTCAACAGGCTGCGGCGCTGGTCCAGATAGGTGGCCTCCAGATGGGTGCCCAGTTTGACGGTGCCGCTGTCGGGGGCCAGTTCCCCGGTCAGAATTTTCAACAGGGTGGATTTTCCCGCCCCGTTGGGACCAATGATCCCGATGCGGTCGCCGCGCAGGATGCGGAGGGAAAAATCCTTGAGAATGACTTTGTCGCCAAAGGCCTTGCTGACCTTGCGGGCTTCGATCACCTTGCGGCCGCTGACCTTGCCGCTGTAGGCTTCCAGTTTGACCTGGCCTACCTCACGGATTTGCCGGGCGCGCTGTTCTCGCAGGGCGTTGAGCGCGCGCATACGGCCCATATTGCGTTTGCGCCGGGCGGTGATGCCCTTGTGTGACCATTCGGTTTCTTTTTCAATCAGTTTGTCGAGTTTTTCCCGTTCTCCCCGCTCTTGGTCAAGGATGGTTTCCGCCCAGTCTTCAAAATGCGCAAATCCCTTGTCAAGACGGCGCACCCGGCCCCGGTCCAGCCAGAAAGTAGTGGTGGTAAGATGTGACAGGAAAGCGCGGTCATGGCTGATGATCACCAGTGCCCCGCGATACTCCTTCACCCTGGTTTCTAGCCATTCGATGGTGGCAATATCCAGATGGTTGGTGGGTTCGTCCAGCAGCAGGATGTCCGCTTCGCTTACCAGGATGCGGGCAATGGCCGCGCGCCGTCGTTCCCCGCCGGAAAGGTTTCTGGTGGCGAGAGTGGGATCAAGACCGATTTCGGCCAGAATAATATCGGCTTGATACAGATCGTCCCGCGAAGCTTCCGGCAGACCTGCGGCCACATAATCCCGAACTGTTTCATGGGAGGACAGATCCGGGTCCTGATCCAGATAGGCGATATGGGTGCCGGGCTGGACAAAACGTTCGCCGCTGTCGGCGTCCACCGTGCCGTGAATAACTTTCATCAGGGTGGATTTGCCGGAGCCGTTCCGGCCCACCAGACAGATCCGGTCCCGTTCACCGATGGCAAGGCTGACCCCGTCAAACAGCGGATGGGGGCCGTATCGAAGGGCAATATCCTGTAAGATCAGCAGCGGCGGGCTCATACTCTCTCCTGTTCAATTCTGCCTTCGTGATGCCCGAATTCAGTAATTTTCGCAAGCCATAACATGATCTCCCGAAATTGTGATCGGCTGTTAATGGCACAGGTCGGCGGGGCAAATTATGGTATGCTTAGAAAGGGAATACTAGAATGAATTGTGCATAGATTGACCCATTTGCAATTCACTCTAAAGGAAAGACATGCTGATCAAGATCGTGAAAAGCTCTGACCTATTGGAAAACGAGGTGACCCCCCGGGATATTTACCTCACCCGCCGCAATTTCCTGCGCGATGTGGGCCGGATTGGTCTGATGGGCGGAAGCCTGGCGGGCGGGGCGGCGGCCGGTCTGATGCCGGCAGCGGGACGGGCCGAAGGGCGAGGGAAGAAGCTGTCTGGGGTGACGAAGAATCCGCTCTATGATCCTGGGGAGGCGTTGACCGCCTATAAGGCGGTGACCGGCTATAATAATTTCTACGAATTGGGCACCGGCAAGGAAGACCCGCGGAAGAATGCCCCTTATCTCAAACCCCGGCCTTGGGCCGTGCGCATTGATGGGCTGGTGAACAAGGCGGGAGATTATGATGTGGATGATTTGATCGGCCGTTTCCCGCTGGAGGAGCGCATCTATCGCCTGCGCTGTGTGGAAGCCTGGTCCATGGTGATTCCGTGGGTGGGGTTTCCGCTGGCGGATCTGATCCGCTGGCTAGAGCCGCAATCGGGGGCGAAATATGTGCGGTTTGAAACGCTTTATGATCCTGACCAGATGCCGGGGCAGAACCGTCGGGTTATCCCCTGGCCTTATGTGGAAGGGTTGCGTCTGGATGAGGCGCTCAATCCGCTCAGCCTGATGGCGGTGGGGCTTTATGGGGAAGTTCTGCCGGGCCAGAACGGGGCGCCGCTGCGGTTGGTGGTGCCCTGGAAATACGGGTTTAAAAGCATTAAATCCATTGTCCGCCTCAGTTTCACCGACCGGCAGCCGCAAAACAGCTGGCAGCGTCTTGCGCCCCGGGAATACGGCTTTTACGCCAATGTGAACCCGGCGGTGGATCATCCGCGCTGGTCGCAGGCCCGGGAACGGCGCATTGGCGAATTTTTTCGTCGGGACACGCTGCCCTTTAACGGGTATGGCGAAGAGGTGGCGCATCTGTATCGGGATATGGATCCCAGGACACTTTATTGATCATGAAAGCCTATGGGACATATCTGCAACTGGGCCTGCATGTGCTGGCGCTGCTGCCGTTGCTCTGGCTTCTTTGGCAGGTGGGGCTGCTGCTGAATGTCCAGGCTCATGCGCTGACCGCCAATCCCTTTCAATATGTCAATCAATATACCGGGGACTGGGCGATCCGGTTTTTGCTGCTAAGCCTTGCGATCACGCCGCTGCGCCGGGCCTTGAAACAGAACTGGTTGATCCGGTGGCGGCGGCCGCTGGGGCTGTATGCGTTTGTTTACGCCCTGCTGCATCTGACAAATTACCTTGTACTGGATCATTTTTTCGACTGGGCGGTGATCTGGAAGGATCTGGTGAAACGACCGGCCATGATGCTGGGGATGGTGGCTTTTGTGCTGCTTCTGCCGCTGGCGGCGACCTCCACAAAAACCATGATCCGCCGGCTCGGGCGCCTCTGGTCCCGGCTGCACCGGCTGGTATACCTGATCGCTGCCCTGGCGGTGGGGCATCATCTGATGATGGTCAAGGCGGACCTGCGGGAGCCGCTGATCCACCTGGCGATATTAAGTTTTCTGCTGGTGTTGCGTTTTTACAGGATCATATCAACAGGCCCCAAAAGAACCCTCCCCGACTACCTATCAGCTAAAAATAATGAATTAGGTTTATAAACGCCATAGAGGGCGAAACAAGCCATGCCCAGTCCGAATAGAAACTCACGTACTTCCGTAATATTATTCAGGGGTGTAACCCCTGTGGCGGGATTCCAGACCAGATAATATTTTCCATAAATATAGCTGCCCAAGAACAGCAGGCTAAATTGCAGAGGGCAAACCGGGAATGCAAATTTCTGAAACAGGGCTTTGCCTCGTGCGGATAATGCCAGTAGTGGAAAAACAATGCCGGTCAAAAGTATCATGAGGGACAAATAGCGGTATTTACCGCCGAAGGCGGCGTTGACGAGAGCAATATTATGAAGATTAAATTCCTGCTGTTCATTTATTTTGCTTAACGATTCAGGAGTATTGAAATCAAAAATCCGCTGCCCCCAGCTGATTTCCTCCCCAAAGAAAACAAACATCAGCACTGCCCAGCTTAAAATCATAAAATATGACCATCGGGAACCTGACTGCTTCAGATACGTTGATTTCCAGGCGACAATAAAGAAGCCCGCGCTCGAAATGAGAAAAAACACAGCAGAGATATTCTCTATAACGCCATCCTCCGTTCCATATAGGCTTAGTGTTTCTGGTGAAAGTTCGGTCCATAAAATGAACAATGTGATGATCAGTAAACTGAAAACAGTACCTTTGAGAACAGAGTTTCCCTTCCCCATTATTTGGCCCCACCTTTTAGTTGCAAAAATATGACAATCACATTAACATCGTATTAAAAAATATTCTATAATAGATTAAGGGTAGTAGAGAATTTTGCCGAGGGGTGTGTATCAGCCTAAGAAGCTAAATAGTAAAGTTAAATAAAGAATAGCATGGTTCTTTAGGGGATTTAGCGGTATGTCACTCTCTCTTAAGTGATTTATCTGTTAAAATCCTGCCCTTAGTATTGGGTGTAAGGTTGGGGGAATGCGTTATCTGAAAATACTAGTTCTTTATATAGCAAAATATAGGGTAAGCGGATTAAATGGTTGATCTTACCTTTGCATGAGAGTGAGACAGACCGGCATCTCATCGGATTATCTGGTTGATGCTTCACCTACTGCTGGTGCATGTTTCCTTCGCTAATTCCAGCAAGAACCCCACACGCCTCAACTTCCCGGTCATCGTTGCAACTCGCTCTCAGTGAAACGAGTTGTTTCTCAAGCGCTTGCAGAGCGGTTATCTGCGACCGCACATGAGAGATGTGATCATCGAGCAAGGTGTTGACGGCGGTACAAGGCTGATGAGGGTCGTCCTGATAGCTCTGTAGTTCGTGAATCTCAGCCAGTGACAGGCCCAGGATTCTGCAGCGACGGATGAAGGCCAGCCCCTCACCATGCTTCTCGGTATAGACACGGTAACCGTTGTCCTGCCGATCAGGCGGCGGCAACAAGCCCTGCTGTTCATAGAAGCGGATCGTCTGTGTTTCGACCCCTACCAACTGCGCCAACTGACCAATGCGCATCAGCCTCCTCCCCAACGGATTCTTTACTCTATTGACCTTATAGTAGCTTTATAGTTTTAAATGGTACCACAACATTGTTCAAGTGGAGTCGTATCATGAGCAAATCCTGTGGTGGCGCCTGTGGCGGTGATGCAACGTCCGCAGCGGATACCGATATACAGGCCTCCTCCGAGGCGCCAGGGAGATGGGTCAGTGTTTATGCCGTGCCGAAGATGGACTGTCCATCAGAAGAACGAATGATTCGCCTAGCCCTGAACGGCTTTGAGGAGATTCGGGCGCTGTCCTTCGACTTGTCGAACCGCCGGCTGAAGGTCGTGCATGACGGCGAGGTCGAGCCCGTCACCTCGAAACTGAAGACCTTGGGGCTAGGCGCCTCGCTTCAGGAAACCGTCGCTGCAAATCCGGAGACCATCAAGGCCGCCGAGTTTTCGGCAGCTTCTGCTAAGCAAGAATCCGGGACCCTGCGCTGGTTGCTCGGCATCAATGCACTTCTGTTCGTGGTGGAAATGACTGCCGGTCTGATCGCCCGGTCCACCGGCCTGATTGGAGAATCCCTGGACAATTTTGCCGATGCGGCGGTGTACGGGCTTGCCCTTTATGCGGTTGGACATAGCGTGAAAATGCAGGTACGTGCCGCGCATCTTGCTGGTGTACTGCAACTGATCTTGGCTGTGGGCGTGCTCGTAGAGGTGGTGAGACGCTTTGTATTCGGTAGTGAGCCTGAATCGCTGGTGATGATGGCTATCGCATTCCTCGCATTGATTGCCAATACCAGTTGTCTGCTGCTCATATCCAAACATCGGGAAGGCGGGGCGCACATGAAGGCAAGCTGGATATTCTCGGCCAACGACGTGGTGATCAACCTGGGGGTCATCACCGCCGGCGCCCTGGTCGCGTGGACCGGTTCCAATTATCCGGATCTGATTATCGGCACCATCGCGGGGGGCATTGTACTTAACGGTGCCAGACGCATTTTGGCGTTGAAGGGTTAAATAATGCTCATTATTGGCAAAAAGCTCTCGCCGTATGCCCTATTGTCCATATCGGGCCTGCTGGCAGCGTCTGATCAGGCTGTAAAGTGGCTGGTGCAGCAATCAATGGCCTATGGCGAGTATGTTTCGGTGACCCCGTTCTTTAACTGGGTGCACCTATGGAACACCGGTGCCGCATTCAGTCTTTTTGCGAATGGTGGAGGCTGGCAGCGCTACTTTTTTATCGGAATCGCGGTAGTGGTCTCGATTTTTCTGATCAAGCTGATCCTTGAAAATCGTCATAAAGGAGAAGCCATCGCTTACAGTCTTATCCTCGGTGGCGCCATGGGCAACCTGATTGACCGGGTCTTTCGCGGCTATGTTGTGGATTCCTTTGATTTCTATTGGCGAGACTGGCATTGGCCGGCCTTCAACCTGGCTGATATTGCAATTGTCCTCGGTGCCTTACTTTTCGTTTCCAGCAGCTTGTTGGGTAAAAAAGCAAACACCAATGCCGAGTCGGATGGATCTGACTGACACCTACGCCTATACAACACCATGACCGAACTTCCCGACAACATCCTTCACCTGCCGCAATACCAAGTACTGGGCTGCAAATCAACCGACGACGAAATGCACTTCCAGGTGGACGTGCCCGATCCCATCGCCTGCGAGGAATGCGGCGTGCAGGGTGAGTTCGTACGGTTCGGCAAGCGTGACGTTCCCTATCGTGATCTGCCCATCCACGGCAAGCGGGTCACTCTCTGGGTGGTCCGCCGCCGATACACCTGCCGGGCCTGCAAGACAACATTCAGGCCCCAGCTACCGGAGATGGTGGACGGATTCCGTATGACACTGCGGCTGCATGAGTACGTGGAGAAGGAATCCTTCAACCACCCCTACACCTTTGTGGCGGCACAGACCGGCCTGGACGAGAAGACGGTGCGCGACATCTTCAACGCCCGCGCCGAGTTCCTGGGGCGCTGGCACCGCTTCGAGACGCCCCGCATCCTGGGCATTGACGAGCTATACCTGAACAAGCGCTACCGCTGCATTCTGACCAACATTGAGGAGCGAACCCTGCTCGACCTGCTGGCCACCCGCCGCCAGGACGTGGTGACCAACTACCTGATGAATCTGAAAGACCGGCAGAAGGTCGAGATCGTCAGCATGGACATGTGGAACCCCTACCGGGCAGCGGTCAAGGCTGTGCTGCCCCAGGCCCGTATCGTGGTCGATAAGTTCCATGTGGTGCGCATGGCCAACGATGCCCTAGAGAGAGTGCGCAAGGGCCTCAGAAAGGAGCTGAAACCGTCCCAGAGCCGGACTCTCAAGGGAGACCGGAAAATCCTGCTGAAACGCGCTCACGAAGTCTCAGACCGGGAGCGCCTCATCATGGAGACCTGGACAGGCGCGTTCCCGCAACTGCTGGCCGCCTACGAGCACAAGGAGCGCTTCTACGGCATCTGGGACGCCACCACACGGCTCCAGGCAGAAGCCGCCCTGGACGAGTGGATAGCCACCATCCCGAAGGGCCAAAAGGAAGTCTGGAGCGATCTGGTCAGGGCAGTGGGAAACTGGCGCGAAGAGACCATGACCTACTTCGAGACGGACATGCCCGTCACCAACGCTTACACGGAGTCCATCAACCGACTGGCCAAGGACAAGAACCGTGAAGGGCGCGGTTACTCCTTCGAGGTGATGCGGGCACGAATGCTCTACACCACGAAGCACAAGAAGAAGGCACCGACTGCGAAGGTCTCTCCTTTCTACAAGAAAACCATCGGTTACGGACTGCCGGACTTCGCAGAGGAACTCAACTACGGAGTCGATCTATCAACCATCTGAGGGTGGTATCAGATTGATGGGGTGAAGGTGCCCCATCAACCATTAAATCCGTATACCCAAAATATACAGGTCTGTTTTACGTCGCGCGGTTTTGTACAAGAAAAGGCCTCAGGATCCTGTGTTATCATGGTTTTGCCCTGGATGATGAGCATTTGTTTCATCCCAAATTGTTTATTTCTGAAAACGTTTTTCGACGGCGGCTGGAGAAAATCTCACGAATGGGGTTTTCAGTCTTAAAACTGGATGATGCTGTAAAGCTCATGCAAGAAGACCGTCTACCGCCTCATAGTCTGGTACTAACAGTGGATGATGGTTGGCAGGGGGTGGAAAATATCGCGTGGCCATTATTGCGGCAATATGGTTTCGACTGGACCCTTTATGTCACCACATATTATGTGGAAAAACAGCTGCCGGTCAATAATATCCTGCTTCTCTATCTTTTCTGGAAAACAACACGACAGAAAGTGGATTTCTCTGATTTCACCGGAAAGCTACCTCAGGATTTTGTTGCATATCCACATGTGGTTTCGGAAGATCTGGTATCCCGTCTTGTACGGTATGCCGATAGCCTGCCCACAGCTGTAGACAGGCAGGCCTTTGTTAACTATGTTGCGATCAAGCTGGGACTTGATCCAAAAAACATAGAACAAAAGCGGTTATTTTATCTTATTGACCAACAGGTGCTTTATGACATGCACCGGTCTGGTGTGGATATTCAACTGCATACACATCGACATAATTTGGGGGGAGTATGCAGGGAGACAATGTTTCGGGAACTCCGCGACAATCGGGACAGCATTGCAAAAATCTGTTCGCATCGGCCGACGCATTTCTGCTATCCAAGCGGGTTTTATAAAAAAGAGCATCTGGAATGGCTGTCGGATTGGGGGATGGCTTCTGCCACCACCTGTAAGGCGGGATTAAATTACCCCCATACAAATCCCCTAGAATTAAACCGTTTTCTGGATGGGGAAAACATCTCTGAAATTGAATTTGAAGCAGAACTGTCCGGATTTGCGGAAGTTTTGCGCTATCTAAAGAACGGCAGATGGCTGGTCCCTTGGTTTCGAAAAAAGCAACAGCCCTTGGGTTATGCGGCTGGGGAGTAAAAACGTTTTTTTATTGGTCATATCTGGGGGAAAGAGCAACGACACGGCGTTGTCTTTTCGGGAGAGGATGGGCTAGAATACCAGCATGAAACAGATGACGCATATTCTGTCTGTCGACAGCGGCGGCACCGGGCTTTATGACATCACCCGCGAGGTGAAACGCTGGGTTTGCGATCAGGGCGTACGGGACGGGTTGCTGACCTTGTTTGTGCGCCATACCTCGGCGTCGCTGGTGATTCAGGAAAATGCCGATCCGGACGTGATGCGCGATCTTGAGGATTTTTTCCGCAAGCTTGTGCCGGAAGACAATCGTCTTTACCGTCATGTGGCGGAAGGGCCGGACGATATGCCGGCCCATATCAAATCGGCCCTGACCCAGACCCAGCTCAGCATCCCTTTGATGGGCGGGGAACTGATGCTTGGCACCTGGCAGGGCGTTTACCTGTTTGAGCATCGCGCCCGCCCCCACCGGCGCAGCATTGCGCTGCATCTGATGGGGACATAGGGCGGCGGGCGCGTCATCGCCACCTCAGCCGGATATCATACGGCGGTTAAAAATCATACAGTAGACCGGCGCGGGCGATCAGGTCCGTGGTGTCCCGGTCTGTGGGCGCATCCCGGTCATACAGGATATCAAAGGAAAATTTGCTGCTCAGCGCGCCGTTGATTTTGACTTTGAGCGCTGTTTTATTTTCCGCGACCAGCAGATTGCCGAAATAGACGTTACTCTCGTTGCTCAGATCGCTGCGTTCGTTGATCATCCAAGTGAAATTGCTGCTGGCAAAGGCATTCACCTCCCGGTCAAAATCTTCTCCGGCCAGTTCCTTGGTCCACAGAATACTGGGGCCGCCTTCTACGTCCCATTGATAGGTGTCGTTTTCAAAGACCCGATAACCGGCACCCATCGACAGGGTAAACCTTTCGCGGAAAGCCCCGAACTGATCGTTTTTGTAGCCTAGGAAGCCGGACAGGAACATACGTTGCGAAAAGTCATAATCCAGTTTGTAGGACAGCCCCCAGGTCTGTTTGTCCTTGACGCCTGAGCTTTTGTTAAAGTCGAAAAATCCCTTGAAGGTGCTGTGATAACGCCCATTATCGCGGGTCATTTTCCCGCCAAGGCCGAAGGATTGCTGATCCGTGTTCCCGGAACTGACCAGAAGATTCAGGTCCGCTTCGCCGTCCCAGCCCTTGAAATGGAAAAACGGATACTGGGCTTCGGGGATGCGTTCTTCGACCACAGTAATCGGTTCGGGCGCGGGGGGCGCCTCACCAGGAGTCATTTGCGAGGACGGGTGTGGCCTCAGGGCCTCGGCGGCGCTCAACAAGGCGTCTTTTTTATCTGGATTGGCGGCAATGGCCAGCTCCAGTACGGTTTGGAAATGTTGTCCCCCGTCCCGCGCGGCGGCCTGGGCCAGGATTTCCAGAATGGCCGGGTCCACCCGTTGGTCTTCGGAGATCAGTTGGTCTTCGGTTTGGGCCCCTGCGGGTAATGAGAGGGGGAAGGACAGCAGGGCGCATCCGCCGAGGAAACAGGACAAAAGGGTTTGAGGGGTAAGTTTTGGCATAATCTGTGTCTTTCTCACCTGCAAATTATCAACGACAGTATATCTACGGTACATATAACGTTTGGCCGACCTCAAAGCCTTATGTCTTCGAGGTCCGGTATTTTGAAAGAATATTCGGGGTCAGTCTTTCTGATAGGTCAGATAGAAACTGATGGGGACGGCGGTGCTGATGGACGGCAGGCCGGCAAGCTCCTGTAACTTGAGAAGTCCGGAAAGTAAACCGAAATTTTCCGCATCCAGAAAAATCAGTTCATGGGGCAGCACCATGACCCGGTCTTTCGCAAGGCGCACGACACGAAGTTCGCTCTCAATGGCCCGCTCTGTCCCATGCAGCGACAGGGTAAAGGTGGTGTCAATCACAAGGCTTTCCCCCGGGGCAAGTTTTTCAAACTCCGCCAGATCAATGGTGCCCCGCAGCGTGGCCAGCGGGAAGCGATCGGTCTGCCACAAATATTTTCTGATGCGGTCGTTACGGATGTCGATCCAGGTTTCCACGGAAGACAGATCAATGGTCAGCGTGATGGTGCCGTTTGTGCTGATCCGACTATCTATATTGGTAAAGTGATTGACCTCCCCGATGGTGTTTTTCTTGATGGAACCAAAGGACAGATGGGAATTTTCCGCCTCAAGCACCCAGTCGGCTCGGGCAAGGGAGGCGGTCAGGACAACAAAGAGAAGGCAGAAAATGAAAAAAAGAGGAAACTTTTGCATGTCGGGGCCCTGTTGCAGTTGATGATGCCGTCTTTTTGGGGACAACTTATCGTTCGGTTTTCTCGAATTCAAGACATCGCTGAAAAATTACGGCCTGAACTATATCAAAATATACTATGCGATATATCAAAATATATTAAAGGATATTAAAAGAACTGCGCGGACGGGATTTCCGGGTAGAAATTTATCACCACCCCCTCCCTGCAATCAAGGATACAGGCATACAATACCCTTCTTCCGCTCTTTCCATATTGTTTCCGTAAGGAAAACTGTTGCGATCGTTCGGAGGAAGCGGGGGTAAACGGGGAGACAGGACACGGCCGGGATTTGCCTTGGGGTTTGTATTGATCGTGCTGTCGGCTGTTTTCGTGGGTCAACCTCTTCACAATTCACTCTAATAATATGAATGGGGTTAATATGAATGGGGTTGACATACCCGGGCACTTCCTTAATATTAGCCTTGATATTAGTTAGGCTAACTAATTTTATTTGATCGTGGCCCAATATAAGATATAAGGGGTATGAGATAAGGGGTCCCGATCCCTAAAACCAGATCAGAAAAAAGGATGACGTTTTCCAACCAAAGGAGTGTGGGGTATATGATGTCTCTCGGTCAGGCCCTCGATCATGTGCAAAGATATTTGGCCCGGCGCTGGCAGGCGGAACGCAGCCTGCGCCCCCTGACTTTCAGTGAATATGATTACCTGAAATCTGTGGAAAGATTGGAGCAGATCTATCATCATGAGCATCAAGGAGAGAAACGGGACTTTCATGGGCAAGGGGCACATCTGTCCCAACTGGCCGAAACTCTGCAGGTGCAACGGGCCTCTGCCAGTACGATGGTTAAAAAGCTGGAAGAACGAGGGTTGATTGAAAGAGTACGATGCCAATATGACTCCCGGGCCTGGCATATTTTACTGACCCGCGACGGACGGGACCTTCTGGAAAAGGAAAGTCGGGTTTATGATTTGGTGGCGCATGAAATCCAGGATTTGCTCACGCCGGAGGAGGGGGTGAAACTGACGGCTCTTCTGACGAAAGTCTGCCGAAACCTGTGATCTGGCCCCGCTGGCTCGTCCAAGATCAGCAAGTTGGTGAAATCGTGAACTCTGGTGTGGTTTTTCAATGCGAAGTTCCCAGGCTGTATGACATCAACCCAGGCTATATGACATCAACAAGGACAGGACCGTCAAATTCATCACACCAGATCCAATAAGCATAAGGGACCGGGCGGGCCGTAATAAGGGCGTGGCTTCGCGTAAATTGTGGTGAGAGTCGCGCTAAAGTTTTTCAACCACATACAAACACTGACGAAAGGAAAGAGATCAAAGGGAACATGTTATGACTTTTAAAGTTAGTTAGCCTTACTAACCTAAATAATTCACGAGATGGCCGTTTACAACGCGAGAGTTAAGGCGGCGAGAGTTAAGGCAGTGAGATTAAGGACAGTGAGATTTAAGAATTTAAGATAGGGGAACCCATGACCAACAGAAACTGGAAAGCATTTTGGCAGGAATATTATGAAGCTTGTGACGAGGTCTGGACCAAACCGGATGATTTTTTGATGCAGGAAGTGCGGACTCTCAAACCGGGTCGGGCGCTGGATCTTGGCGCGGGTCAGGGCGCGGATAGCATTGCCCTGGCGCAACAGGGATGGCAGGTCACAGCGGTGGATTTTAGTGCGGCGGCGATCCGGGATCTCGCGCGCGCTGCGGCACAAGCGGGGGTCAGGATCACCACCCATATCGGGGATATTCTGGATTTTTCTTCGCCCAAAAAATTCGATCTGATTTATCTGTGTTTTATTCATTTACCCAAAGCCGACCGCACCCGCCTTCTGGCCCAGATCGGGGATCTTCTGGTGCCGGGTGGGGTGGTGCTGTATATCGGCCTGACCGGGGTTGATTTTGAGGATCAGGCCGCACAAGAGGATCTTTTTGCGCCGGCTGAGGAGATAGCCGGGCTGCTCCAAGGGCTGGAGATTGAAAAAACCGAAACCCGCCGCCGGAAGATGGACATTCCGGGGCACAGTTTCGAAGCAGACGGTGTGGTGGTGCGGGCCCGCCGGCGGCCATGAACTCTCCGACGTGTGGCTAACATTCTGGGGACGGATATTAGATTAGTTAGGCAAACTAACTTAATATCCGTCTTAATATCCGTTGATCAGGATTCAGGGATTCAATCAATGCCTTCGGCCAGGGAGTCATTGTTGCCCGTGCAGCTGTTGTTGCATGTAGTTGTCACCCGCCGCTGCTGTCGCGCGGGGGCCAGGAGAGATCAACAAGGAGAGATCAACAAGGAGGGAGTAAAAAAAGAAGGGTCGAAAAGGAGCGGCAAAGAAAAAAGGGTAAAGAGGGAAAAAAGGGCGAAAAGGGGGTTGAGACCCTTTCCGCCCGAAAGTTGCGCAGTAGACAGCACGAAAAATCAGCTATAGAACTTTTCGCCCTTGGCGACTTTTTCTTTCAGAAGCTTGGGCGGGGTATAATGAGCCCCGTAGCGGGCCGCCAGTGCCTCACAATCTTCGAGGAATTTCTTGGGCCCGATGGTGTCCACCATACTTAAGGGGCCGCCGGTCCAGGGCGCAAAGCCCCAGCCGAAAATGGCCCCGATATCCGCATCTTCCGGGGCCAGCAGCACCCCTTCCTCAAGGCAGCGGATCACTTCGATGGCCTGGCGGTACATCAGCCGCTTGGTCACCTCTTCCGGCGCGGGTTGTTGATCTTTCAGCGGGAACAGTTCAGCAAGCCCCGGCCAGAGATATTTTTTGCCGCCCTCGGGATATTCATAAAAGCCGTGGCCGTTCTTTTTGCCTTTGCGGCCCAGCTCCTTATAGAGTTTTTCCACCACCGCGTCCGCCGGCTGGGCCACATAAGCCTCGCCAAGGGCTTTTTTGGTGGCTTCGGTCACATGATAGCTGAGCTCCAGGCTGACCTCGTCGCCCACCGCCAGCGGCCCCACAGCCATGCCGGCATAAACCCCGCAGTTTTCAATAAGCGCCGGGGCAATGCCTTCGGCCACCATATTGCCGGCTTCCTGCACATAGGTGGCAAAACAGCGGCTGGTGTAAAAGCCGCGGCTGTCATTGACCACGATCGGGGTTTTCTTGATCTGGGCCACATAGTCCAGGGCCTTGGCGAGCGCCGCATCCCCGGTTTTTTTGCCCATAATGATCTCCACCAGCGGCATTTTGTCCACCGGCGAGAAGAAATGAATGCCGATGAACTGATCTTCGCGCTGGCTGGCCTTGGCCAGTTCGGTGATCGGCAGGGTGGAGGTGTTGGAGCCGTAAATACAGCTTTCCGGCACCACCGCTTCCGTCTTGGCGGTTACATCTGCCTTCACGTCCATATCTTCAAGGACCGCTTCAATAATCAGGTCACAGCCTTCAAGATCCGCATAATCGGTGGTCGGTTTGATCCGGGCGAGAATTTCATCGGCCTTTTCCGGGCTCATTTTCTTGCGTTTAACCGCCTTGTCCAGCAGCCCCCGGGAATAGTCCTTGCCTTTTTCGGCGGCTTCCTGGGTCACGTCCAACAAGATGACCTCGATCCCGGCCCGGGCAGAGACATAGGCGATCCCCGCCCCCATCATGCCCGCGCCCAGCATACCGAGCTTTCTGGTCGGCATTTTCGGTTGGTCCTTGGGCCGGCGAATGCCTTTTTCCGCGGCCTGTTTGTTGACAAACAGCGTGCGGATCATGTTGGGGGCCACGTCGCCCCTAAGCAGATCGACAAAATATTTGCTCTCGACTGCAAGCGCCTTGTCCATGGGAAGCTGGTGGCCTTCATAAACACAACTCAGGATGTTGATGGCGGCCGGATAGTTCCCCTTGGTTTCCTTTTTGGTCATGGCGGTGGCGCCAATAAAGGTCTGCACGATATTGGGGTCATAAACGCCCTGGCCGCCAGGGATCTTGAATTTCTTGCTGTCCCAGGGCTGTTCCGCCTTGCCGCCGTCGAGAATCCATTTTTTCGCTGCCGGGATAATTTCGGCTTCCGGCACCACCTGCTGGATGACCCCGAAGGCCAATGCCTGCTGTGGTTTCATATTCTTGCCCTGTAGCAGATATTGCAGGGCCATCTGAACCCCCATCAGCCGCGGCAACCGCTGTGTGCCCCCGCCGCCCGGCAGCAGGCCGACCATCACCTCCGGCAGGCCCAGATTGAGTTTCGGGTTGTCCGCTACTACCCGGTGATGACAGGCCAGCACAATTTCCAATCCGCCGCCCATGGCGAGACCATTCACGGCCGCCGCCACCGGCTTGCCGCAGGTTTCCAGGTCCCGCAGCATTTTGTTGAGCCGAAACGCCTTAGCAAACATTTCCTCCGGGCTCATGCTGTCGCGGTTCTGGGTGAGAGAGAGCAGCATGCCGAGATCGGCACCGGCCACAAAGGAGCCTTCCTTGGCCGAAGTGATGACAGCCCCCTTGATGGCGTCATCTTCGGAAATCTTGCGGATCAGCGCCTCCATGTCGTCCATGAAGGCTTCGGTGATCACATTCATGGATTTACCCGGCACGTCAATGCTGAGGAGGGCGATACCGTCCTGATCCAGATCGAATTTGATGGTATTTGTCATGTCCTGTCCTCCTTAAAGCCGTTCAATGATGGTCGCCGTGGCCATGCCGCCGGCGACACAGAGGGTGGCCAGTGCGGTGGCCTTGCCGGTGCGTTCCAGCTCGTCCAGCGCGGTGCCCAGGATCATCGCCCCGGTGGCGCCCAGCGGATGCCCCATGGCAATGGCGCCGCCATTGACGTTGACCTGTTCCGGGGTCAGTTCCATTTCCTGGCAGAAGCGCAATACCACAGAGGCGAAGGCTTCATTGACCTCCCAGACGTCAATATTTTCCTTGACCATGCCGGCGCGCTTGAGCGCCTTGCGGGCCGCCGCCCCCGGCCCGGACAGCATGATCGTGGGGTCGATGCCCACATCGGCAAAGGAGATCAGCCGGGCCCGGGGTTTCAGGCCCAGTTTTTCGCCCATTTCGCGGCTGCCGATCAGCATGCCGGCGGCGCCGTCCACAATGCCGGAACTGTTGCCGGCGTGGTGAACGTGGTTCATGCGTTCCAGCAGCGGGTATTTTTGCAGCGCCACACTGTCAAATCCTATCTCGCCCATATCCACAAAGGACGGTTTGAGACCAGCGAGATCCTCGGCCGTGGTCTCGGGGCGCATATATTCGTCTCGGTCCAGCAGGGTGATGCCCAGCTGATCCTTGATGGGGATGACGGAATTGGCAAAATGGCCCTGATCCCAGGCCGCCTTGGCCCGTTTCTGGCTGAGCAGGGCATAGGCATCGCAATCCTCGCGGCTGAAGCCGTATTTGGTGGCGATCAGGTCGGCGCTGATGCCCTGAAGCACAAATCCCACTTTGTTGCTGACCTGCGGATCAAACAGCCAGGCCCCGCCGTCAAATCCCATCTGCACCCGCGACATGCTTTCCACGCCACCGGCCAGCATAAGATCGGCCTGGCCGGCCATAACCCGTGCGGCGGCATAGTTGACCGCCACCAGCGCCGAGGCGCAGAAGCGGTTCACATGCATGCCCGGTACGGAATCGCCGTAATCAGCCATATAGGCGGCAAAGCGGCCGACATTGCCGCCCTGTTCGCCGACCGCGGTCACGCAGCCGGCGATCACGTCGTCCACCAGCGCCGGGTCGAACCCGTTGCGTTCCTTCAGGGCCCGCAAAACCTGGGAGAGCAGATTGACAGGCGTCACTTCGTGCAGGCTGCCGTCTTTTTTGCCCCGTCCGCGGGGACTTCTCACATGGTCGTAAATATAGGCTTCTGCCATTGTCTTTATCCTCCGTGTTGGGCCTTAAAAGGCCTCTGCGTCAAGAGCCATGACCGGGTCGGCGCCCGCTTCCACCTTCACTCTGAGGGCGGCGGTCTCCGGCAGGATGTTGGTGAAATAGAAGTCGGCTGTGATCAGCTTGTTTTTCAGGAAGGTTTCGTCCCCTTCCCCTTTGCTGATCATTTCCTTGGCTTTTCTGGCCATATCGGCCCAGAAATAGCCAAGGGTCACCAGCGCCATCAGATTGAGGTAATAATGCGCTGCGGCACCGGCATTGTCAGGGTTGCTCATACCGTTCTGCATCAGCCACATGGTGGCGGCCTGAAGCCGTCCCAAAGCTTTTTCCAGTGACTCCATATAAGATTTCAGTTCGGCATTGCCCTTGTTTTCCTCGATCAGTTTCTGGATCATGGCGAAATAGGCTTTTACCGGCTCCCCTCCCTTGGCCGGCAGCTTGCGGCCGATCAGGTCCATGGCCTGTACCCCGTTGGTGCCTTCATAGATGGGGGCGATGCGGCTGTCGCGCAGGAACTGTTCCATGCCCCATTCCCGGATATAGCCGTGGCCGCCGAAACACTGTAATGCCCGGCTGGCGGACTCCACGCCCTGATCGGTCAGATAGGATTTGATCACCGGGGTGAGCAGGGCCACCAGGTCGTCGGCCCGTTCGCGAACCTTTTCGTCGGGATGATGATGGGACAGGTCGATCTGCACCCCGGTCCACAACGCCAGCGCCCGGGCCCCTTCAATGAAGGCGCGGTTGGTCATCAACATGCGCCGCACGTCCGGATGCACAATGATAGGATCGGCTTTGGAATCCGGGTTCTTGGGGCCGGTGAGCGCGCGGCCCTGAAGGCGGTCGCGGGCATAGGCGGCGGCGTTCTGCTGGGCCACCTCGGCGATGGCAAGTCCCTGCAGCCCCACGCCGAGACGGGCTTCGTTCATCATCGTGAACATGGCGCGCATGCCCTTGTTTTCTTCACCGATCAGATAACCGGTGGCGCCGTCATAGTTCAGCACGCAGGTGGCGTTGGAATGAATGCCCATTTTTTTCTCGATGGAGCCACAGGACACGCCGTTGCGTTCGCCCAAGGAGCCATCTTCATTGACCCGGAATTTCGGCACGATAAACAGGCTGATACCCTTGGTGCCTTCCGGTGCCCCGGTAATCCGGGCCAGGACCAGATGGACAATGTTTTCCGTCAGATCATGTTCGCCGGCAGAAATAAAAATTTTGGTGCCGGTGATCTTGTACGTGCCGTCGGGCTGAGGCTCGGCCTTGGTACGCAACAGCCCCAGATCGGTGCCGCAATGGGGTTCGGTCAGATTCATGGTGGCGGACCATTCCCCGCTATAGAGTTTCGGCAGATACAGCGCCTTTTGTTCCTCTGTGCCCCAGGCATGAATGGTTTCGGTGGCGCCTTTGGTCAGGCCCGGATACATGGCCAGTCCCCAGTTGGCGGCAATCATCATTTCACTTATGGCCAGGCCCAGGGTCTGCGGCAGGCCCTGGCCACCATATTCTGGATCGCCGGTCAGTCCCTGCCAGCCGCCCTCCACATATTGCCGGTAGGCGTCCTTGAATCCCTTGGGGGTGGTTACCACGCCATTTTCCCAATGGCAGCCTTCTTCGTCGCCGGACTGGTTCAGCGGCTGGAAGACATTTTCCGTCAGTTTGGCCGCCTCGTCCAGAATGGCGTCGACCATATCCGGACTGGCTTCCTGAAAGGTCGGCAGATTATTGTATTGCTGCAGGTTAAGAAAATCATGCAGCAGGAATTTCATATCCTTAAGAGGGGCATTATAGCTGGGCATGGTGTTTGTCTCCTATAGGCTTCACATTCTGTTCTTCCATCCAGGCTTCGATCATCTGGACAATCTCATTCAGTTGGTGCAGCGTGTCATCAATGTCTTTTTTCTGCTGTTCCAAAGTGGCGATTTTCTTGCGGCAGGCTTCCAGCGTGATCTGACTTTGTTTGAACTTGCCGCCCTCCTGGTAATACAGGTCCAGAACCTCGCGAATTTCCGCCAGGGAAAACCCGACCCGCTTGCCGCGCAGGATCCACACCAGGCGGGCCCGGTCGGCATTGGAATAGATCCGGGTCTGTCCGTCGCGTTTCGGAAAAAGCAGCTTGTGGTCCTCATAAAATCTCAGGGTGCGCGGCGTGATGCCGAACTCTTCTGATAATTCCGAAATGCTGTAGGTTTTTTTTTCGCTCATAATGCGTCTTTTATATCCCGTATATGTGCCGTCTTCTGTCCCCCACGGTGGTCTCCGACGCTCAGCATCAGGACTTGGGAGCCATGTCCGGCGTCTGGCGACTCTGAGCCTGAAAACCATAGTTTACGTTAACGTAAAGGTCAAGTCAAAATTAAACGTTCGTTTTATTCAGGAAAAACTTTTCCGATAACTGCAGAAAACGCGACACGCCTGGATAATTTACTGTAAATTTGCAGGAATTTTGTTTAGGATTTATGGAACCAATAACAATTAACCGGCGCAGGGTCGGCGCAGAAGCACCTGTCTTGCAGCCCGGTTCAGTGTCCAAACGGTCAAACCAGAACAGTATATCACATGCAGATCTACCTGCCCATTGCCGAATTATCCATTAATATCTTTGTGTTGCTGGCTATGGGGGGAGGTGTCGGTTTTCTCTCCGGCCTGTTTGGCGTCGGCGGCGGCTTTCTGATGACGCCGCTGCTGATTTTTGCCGGGGTGCCGCCGGCGGTGGCGGTGGCGTCGGAAGCCAATCAGATCACGGCCGCGTCTGTGTCCGGGGCGCTGGCGCATGCCCGGCGCGGCGGGGTGGACTATAAAATGGGCCTGGTGCTGATTATTGGCGGGGCCATTGGCTCCTTTATCGGGGCCTGGATCTTTACCTTGCTGAAATCGCTGGGACAGGTGGACCTGATGATTTCCATCGCCTATGTGATCTTTCTGGGCGGCATTGGCGGGCTGATGTTTGTGGAAAGCATTTCGGCGATGATCCGCAAGCGCAACGGGGCGACGGTGAAACCGGGGCGGCGGCCGCGGACCTGGGTCGATGCCCTGCCGTTCAAGATGCGGTTTCGCAAATCCAGAATGTATGTCAGTGTGCTGCTGCCGCTGGCTATTGGGGCGCTGGTGGGTGTTCTGGCGGCCATTATGGGGGTTGGTGGGGGGTTTATCATGGTCCCGGCCATGATTTATCTACTCAATATGCCGGTGGGCGTGGTGATTGGGACGTCGTTGTTTCAGATTACCTTTGTGACTGCCAGCGTGACGTTTCTGCATGCCGTCAATACCCAGACCGTGGATGCCATACTGGCGCTTATCCTGTTGACCGGAGCGGTGATCGGCGCGCCGCTTGGGGTGCGGGTTGGCGCCAAACTGGGTGGGGAGCAGCTGCGTATCCTGCTGGCGGTGCTGGTGCTGGTGGTGGGGGCCAAGATGGGCGTGGATCTGGTGGTAGAACCTGATGAGGTTTATACGGTGTTTCCTGCCAATCCGGCGTATGAGACGGGAGAGGCGCATTGAGACGGTTTGAACGGAATCAGTCCGGCATAATGTCGGGGATTTGGGCGCTGGGCCTGGTGTTGGGTCTTGTGCTGGGCCTGTTTCTCGGAAATGGGACGGCGCGGGCCGAGCGCCTGGTCACGGACCTGTCGGAACATGTCATTGAGATCACGTCCCGGTTTGCCGGTGCCGATCTGCTGATCTTTGGCGCCATCGATCCCCAGATTCCCCAGGAGGACGGCGGCCACGGCGTGGTCATGGCCGGCATGGATTATGACGTGATTATCAGTGTGAGCAGCGCCACAAGCGATATGACGATCCGCCGCAAGGAACGAATCAGCGGTATCTGGGTCAATAAAGGCCGGGAACTGCTGAGAGGGGTGCCGGGATATTATTCTCTGGGATCAACCCGGCCGTTGGAGGAAATTCTGCCGGAACATGTTCTGGAGCGGGAACAAATCGGCATAGAACGGTTGCCGATAAGATTTGCCTCCGGCCTTTCCGGTGCTGAGGCCCGCGCCTATCGCGAAGGATTTTTCCGCAACATGATGCAGCGCGGCCTGTATATGCAGGAAAGCGGTAATGTGCGTCTCCAGGAAGGTATTCTGTTCCGGGCGGAAATGCATTTTCCGGCCAATATGCCGGTGGGGGAGTATCTGACCCGGGTTTATCTGGTGCGCGACGGGGAAATCCTGTTGCGGGAGGACACCACCCTGCAGGTGGACAAGGTGGGCCTGGAGCGGGCGATTTACAATTTCGCCCATGAAAATCCGGCGGCCTATGGGTTGGCGGCGGTGATGATGGCGCTTTTTGCCGGCTGGCTGGGGGGCTTTCTGTCCCAGAAAGTGTCCTGATCAGGAACTTCCCGCATATGTTCACAATTTTCTGATCCGATTCCCGCTTGCGTATTTTGCAAAGGGCGTTACAACTGGCTCCATGGAAACCACGGATATCTCATATTTTGCTGCGCTTCTGGGTGGTATTTTCAGTTTTTTGTCGCCCTGTGTGTTGCCGCTGGTGCCGGCCTATGTCTGTTTTGTCACGGGAAATTCGCTGAATGACCTTCGCGAAGGGGACAAAGTGCCGCTGCTCAGTGTGTTCTGGGGGGCGTTGGCGTTTGTTTTGGGATTTTCCACGGTTTTTGTGGCACTGGGCGCCGGCGCATCGAGCCTGCAACCCCTGCTGCTGAACTATATGCCAGTCTTTTCCAAAGTGGCGGGGGCGCTGATCATGATCCTAGGGATACATTTCACAGGATTGGTGCGGATTCCCCTTCTTTATCGGGAAGCCCGGTTTCAGACCCGTGACAATCCCGCCGGCATCCTTGGCGCCTATGTGGTGGGGCTCGCCTTTGCGTTTGGCTGGACGCCCTGTATCGGGCCCATTCTAGGCACCATTCTGACCCTGGCGGCTAGCCAGCAGACTTTTGGCGCCGGGGTCAGTCTGCTGGGCGTCTATTCGCTGGGGCTGGGCGTGCCGTTTGTTGTGGCGGCGTTGTCCATCAACCGCTTCCTGAGTTTTTCCGGCCGTTTCCGCCGGCATCTGAGGACCGTGGAAATTTTGATTGGCTTACTGTTGATCATGACCGGCCTGGCCATTTTTACCGGCCTGTTGCAGACCTTCGGCAATGTGCTTCTGGACTGGTTCCCGGGGCTGGCCAAAATCGGCTGAGATATGTCTTGGGTACGGTAAGGGGCATATGTCCGCAGTATGCTGCCGGTAGCCTTCGGGGCATATGCCGCTCGGATCATGCATAAAAAAAGCCTCGGTATCACCGAAGCTATACCGAGGCAGTCAGGCAGATGAAGGGTCACCGGTATGACCCCTCAAGGGATCTCTGAATTATTAACATATCAAAAAGTATAGAATCCAGCATAAGGGGCATGCAAGAAGAATCTCTTGCCGGTCTTATGCCGGGCATAGGGGTATTTGTTCCAGAAGGGCATATATCTCGTGCCAGAAATACATGCCGTCCTGGTCCTGATGCTCCTGGGCGCGGTGATAAAGATGTTTTGCCTGAAGCCGGGCGTCTGGACCACTGCGCCGCAGAAAGTCTCCGGCGGCCACCGACAGCAACGGCGCCGGATCAAGACCCAGATGTTTCATTTCCAGAACAAGATCTGTAAGGGATGTTTTCGTGCTTTTGTTACAATGAGTTACGGAAGGGCTGTTTTTAATCTGCATCTCAATGGCGGTCACGGCGTTTCTCCTTTTGAGCACGGAAAAAGCAAATATTATGCCATTCGAATATAAAAAGAATATCAATGCGTTATGCCGGGCCTGTAAAAATCCTGCCCGGAGATTTTTGCCGTTGCAGAAAATTATGCCGGGTGAATCAGGCTTCGGGCCAGGCCAGAAAAGCAGTCAGGGGTTGAGAATCTTTCGAGGGAAACAATTGATTTCAGTTGTGAAATTTTTGTGACAGTCGCGGCTGTGCGTGCCAGTCCCACGGAATTTTCCGCCGACTCGGACAGAATCAACCGCCCCACAGGGCGCTGGTGATGGTTCAGAACACTGAGTGCCGTCAGAATGTGACTGAGGCTGCCGAGATAGGTTCCGGCCACCAGAAGGATTTCCGCGTCCAGTGCCAGGATCCAGTCCAGCACGGTATGGCGGTCATCCAGGGGCACCATCAGGCCACCCACGCCTTCAATGATCAGGATATCTTCGGCCTGTTGTTGCCGGGCGCGGCAAAAGTCCACAAGTGTGTCGAAGTCAATGCGGCGGCTTTCTTCCTCGGCCGCCATATCGGGCGACAGCGGGGCCGCAAAGCGCCAGGGGGAGATGGCGTCGATGGTGTCCGGTGTTAGCGGCTGTTCCAGCGCCCGGAGGATCTGTCCGGTGTCGCTGTTGTCAGGCTGTTCCGGCGAAAAACCGCTGATGACCGGTTTGAGGGCCTGCACGTCCCGGCCCAGTTCCCGGAACGCCCGGATCAGCCCGCAGGTTACATAGGTCTTGCCCAGCTCCGTACCGGTGGCGGTAACGAAAAGGGTTTTTTTTGCCGGTGCCGGCGTCATGCCCGTGTCTCCAGATCCAGGCCCAGGCCGCGGATGGCTTCGGCCAGCCGCAGCACATCCTCGTCCCGGTGCGCAGCGCTGAAGGTGAGCCTGAGGCGCGCCGTCCCGTCCGGTACGGTGGGCGGACGAATGCCGGTCACCAGAAATCCCTGGTCTTCCAGCCGGGCGGCATAATTCATGGTTTTTTCCGTGTCTCCCACAATCAGCGGCACAATGGGGCTTTGCGGCGCGGGAAGCCCGAGCGCGGCGGTAAACAGCCGGGCTTTTTGCATTGGCCGGGCGCAATAATCGGGATCCGTTTCAATAATCTCCAGCGCCTTGAGCGCGGCGGCGATGCTGGCCGGTGGGGAGGCGGTGGTGTAGATCAGACTGCGGGCCCGGGTTTTGATGAAATCAATAACCGTGCGGCTGGCGCACAGATAGCCGCCGAAGCTGCCGATCGCCTTGGACAATGTGCCCATCTGCAACGGGATGTGTGGGCGCGGACTGAAACAGGTGGCGCTGCCGCGTCGGATGCCGTCTTCATCGGGGCCGACCACGCCAATGCCGTGGGCATCATCGGTCATCAGCCAGCAGTCATGATCACGGGCCAGGGCGGCAAGACCCGGCAGTGGGGCAAGATCGCCATCCATGCTGAACACCCCGTCGGTTAGAATCATGGCCCGAGGATAGGCCCCGCGCAAACTGTGCAGCAGTTCCTCCAGATGGTCGAGATCATTATGGCGAAACAGGATCAGTTCGGCCCGGCTCAGGCGGCTGCCGGCCAGAAGGGAGTTATGGATGAGTGCATCGGCGAAAATCACGTCGCCTTCGCCGACCAGACAGGGAATAATGCCGATATTGGCCATATATCCGGAACTGAACACACAGGCGGCCTCTGTCCCCTTGAAACGGGCGAGGCAGGTTTCCAGTTCTTCGATCAGCGGATGATTGCCGGTGATCAGGCGGGAGGCGCCGGACCCGGCGCCATAGCCGTCGATGGCGTCCTTGGCGGCTTGGCGGATGGCTGGATGCTGGGTGAAGTTGAGATAATCGTTGCAGCAGAAGGAAATCAGCTCGCGCCCATTGCGTTGTGCCAGACCCCGGCTGGACCGGTGCGTGGTTTTGAGGCGCCGGCGCAGGCCGCGGGCCTCCAGTTTTTTCAGTTTTTCGGCCGCAAATTTATCAAGGGAATCCATGGTGCCCGGGTCCAGTCTATTTACTTTACCATATGTGGCGCGTATCGTGACTATAGTCAATGTTACCGGCGAGTAAAGTTTTTATGTTATAAACTTGACATTTCTGCGCTGTTCGGGGAATGTGCAGCCTTGTTGAACTCAAGAAAAAGCGGGTGATATATGTCAGTATCAGGTGTGCAGGAAATCGGGGATCAGACCGTCTCTCTGGAGGACGCTTATGCGGACGGGTTTCGTCACAACTGGACCCGGCGGGAAATTCTGGAACTTTTCAATATGCCGCTGATGGATCTTTTGTATCAGGCGCAGACGGTGCACCGGGAACATTTTGATCCCAATCGGGTGCAACTCAGCCAGTTGTGCAGCATCAAGACCGGCGGCTGTCCGGAAGACTGCAAATACTGCCCGCAATCGGCGCGCTATCAGACGGAAGTGGATGCCAGCAAGCTTATGGCCGTAGAGGATGTGATTGCGCAGGCCAGAAAAGCGAAAGAGGCCGGCGCCACCCGCTATTGCATGGGCGCGGCCTGGCGCAGCCCCAAGGGGCGGGATATGGATACGGTCTGTGCGATGATCCAGGGGGTCAAGGATCTGGGCATGGAAACCTGTGTGACGCTCGGCATGCTGGATCAGGAGCAGGTGCAAAAACTCAAACAGGCGGGGCTGGATTATTACAACCACAATGTGGACAGTTCACCGGAATATTACAAGGAAATCATCACCACCCGCAGCTATGAAGACCGGCTGGAAACCCTGGCCCGGGTGCGTGAGGCTGGCATTAATGTATGCAGCGGCGGCATCGTCGGCATGGGCGAAAGCCTGGAAGACCGGGCGGGCATGTTGCAGACTCTCGCCAATCTGCCGGAACATCCGGGCAGCGTGCCCATTAACATGCTGGTGCAGGTGGAAGGCACGCCGATGTTTGGCAAGGACGCGCTGGACCCGTTTGATTTTATCCGCACCATTGCGGTGGCGCGGATTCTGATGCCGGCGTCTTATGTACGTCTCAGCGCCGGTCGGGAAAACATGAGTGACGAAATGCAGGCCCTGTGTTTCTTTGCCGGCGCCAACAGCATCTTCTATGGGGAAAAGCTGCTGACCACCCCCAATCCGGTCCAGAACGAGGATATGGCGCTGTTTAAACGGCTGGGGCTGGCCCCGGAAGGAAATAATGCACAAAAACAGGACTCCTGAACTACATTCGGGCGGACCCGAACGGCTGTCCGGCGGGGAGATCCCGGACTGGTACAGTGAAGGCGTACCGCATGTCTGGCTGCCCTATACCCAGATGCAGACAACCCCCGATCCGTTGCCGGTGGTGGGCGCTGACGGGGTGAGACTGGAACTTGCCGATGGGCGGCGGCTGATTGACGGCATTGCCAGCTGGTGGACCGCCTGCCATGGTTACAACCACCCGCGACTGAAGGAAAAAATGAAAGCCCAGATTGACCGGTTGAGCCATGTGATGCTGGGCGGTCTGGTGCATGAGGAAGCCGCCCGGCTCGCCAAACGGCTGGCGGATCTGTTGCCCGGCGATCTGAACCATGTGTTTTTTTCCGAATCCGGTTCCGTCTCTGTGGAAATTGCGCTGAAAATGGCGGTGCAATTCTGGCTCAATCAGGGGGTGACGGGGCGCACCCGTTTTGTGGGATTCAAGGCGGGTTATCACGGCGATACCTCGGCCACCATGGCGGTGGGCGACAGCGACGGCGGCATGCATAAGGCTTTTGGGGATTATCTGCAACAACAGCATATCGTCAAGCTCCCCGAAAACCCGACCGAACTTGAGGCGTTTTCGGTCTTTCTGAAAGACCATCGAGACGGTATCGCCGGGGTGATCATGGAACCCCTGATTCAGGGGGCGGGCGGGATGAAATTTCACGGCCCGGAAATCCTCAGGGGCATTCATGAGGCCTGCCGGGAGGCCGATGTGCTGCTGATCCTGGATGAAATTTTTACCGGATTCGGGCGCACGGGTACCATGTTTGCCTGCGAACAGGCGGGGGTGGTCCCGGATATCATCTGTCTCGGCAAGGCCCTCACCGCCGGGATGGTGGCGATGGCGGCCACTGTAGCGGGCGAGCGGGTATATGGGGCGTTCCTGTCGGAGGAGGCGGACAAGGCGTTTATGCACGGCCCCACCTATATGGCCAATCCACTGGCCTGTGCGGCGGCCAATGCCTCGCTGGATATTTTCGAGGAAGAGGATGTGTTGGGCCAGGTGAAAAAAATCGAAGGCCATCTGACCCAGAGTCTTGCCCAGTTTCTCGACCGGCCTGATGTGGTGGATGTGCGGGTCAAGGGCGCGGTCGGCGTGATTCAGATGAAAAAAATCACCGATCCCGTGGCGATGCGTCAGGAATTTGTCAAGGAAGGGGTCTGGATCCGGCCGCTGGGCGATGTGATCTATCTTACCCCTGCCTTTACCATGCAGCCCCGCGACATTGCCAGCCTGACCGAAGCGATAGACACCGTACTGCAGAGAATGCAGGGGTAGAAGGGGGCGAGCGGCAAGCTGCTGCACCCCCTATCCCCTTATGCTGTCATTTTCAGAAATCAACCTGATAACGCAGGGTGAAAGAACGGCCCCGTCCGGCGAAATAATAATCGTTATTGGTGGTCCCGGTCTGAGCGTAATAGGTGATATAGAATTCATTCAGCAGATTCCGGGCTGACAGCATAACCTTGTTGGTTTCATTTATATGCCAGGTCAGAATGGCGTCGATAAGGGTATAGCCGGTAAAATCCATATCGGGACTTCCGCCATCAAATTTCCGGTCAAAAAAGTGGGAGGTCTGCAGCCGGCCATTGAGGGCGCCTTGAGATCCCTCATAAAGCGGTCCTTCGATAAAGGCGTTAAGGCGGTCGGGGCTGATATTGCGTCCGCTCAGATCTGTATCCGTGAGCGCATCCCCGTCACTGTCGAAACGCCCCCGCAACGCCGCGAAATTCAGGCCCAGAACATATTCCCCGGGCAATCGGAAATTGGCGGAAGCTTCAACCCCCTGGATCTCGGTTTTTTCCCGGCGCACAAAACCTACCCCGTCAATCACCTGGATGCGGGATCCCAGATCTGATCCCGACCAGAAATAACTGGCCGACAGATTGAAGGCCTCACCGGCATAGGTCACCCCTAACTCCCAGTTGTCCGCGACGATTGGCTGCAGGTCGATCAAAGTCTCAACCGACTGGTTTGGCAGGCTGACAGAGCGCAGAACCAGCCCTGCATCCGGCATGGAGAATCCTTGGGAAAAGGAGGCAAACAGACTTAATCCTTCGGACGGGGTCACGACAATTCCCGCATTTGTCAGGGCCTTGTCGAAACTGGGCGCGCCGCCTGTGACCATATGCGCGCCGTAAAAGGCCAGGGTCGTAAAATCCTGGACGTCCAGAGTCACATTTTCATAACGCAGGCCTCCTGAGAAGCGCAGCTTATCGTCCAGCAGCCGCTGTTCCAGTTGTACAAACGGGGCAATCTCTTCGAACGTCATTTCCGGCACCCAAATGCGGTCTGTCAGGGCCAGATCCTGATAGGTCTTGTCGCGCAGATAATCGCCACCGAGGGCAAGTTGCAGACCGGGAATGAAGATGTCGTCCCGCACATAGGTGACTTTCAGGCCATGTTTGGTGGAATGCAGGGCAGACTGGTCGAATAGAGTGCCGAGTGGGGCAATGGCGGCGTCCTGAAATGTGGGGGTGATGATTCCGCCGTAAAGTGCATCAAAATTGTAATAATATCCCTGAACTGTCAATAGGCCAGACCCCAGGTCCTCATGGGTATAGGTGAGCGCCACATTGCGTGCTTCATTATGTGGCGCTTCGCCAGGCTCTTCGCCCCGGATCGAGGTGACGGGGATGCCGTTGTCCCGGTCACCCGTCACCCGGACATAATTTCCATGTCCGTTCAGATCGAACAGGTTGGCCATCACTTCCACGCGCTGGCCCGGCGCGACATCCACCCCCAGTTTGGAAAACAGGCTGAAGCTCCGGGAATCCTGGGTATCGCCTTGCAGAGTGACGCCCAAGGGCTGGCCCGTACCATCATAATAAAGCCCCCTCTCCTGATATACAGCGCCGAACACCATGTCAAAAGCGCCCCATTTTTTGGCCACCCGACCCGTCGTCTTATAGCCGAAACTGTCATCCTGAAAATCGTCAGTTTCTGCCTGTACGGTAACCCGTCCCGACCACGAGCCGTCCTCGGCGGGATGCATGGTCACATAATTGATCACGCCGCCAGTGGCCCCCACCCCCTGAATGGCATTGGCGCCATAGACCACTTCGATCCGTTCGATAAAATCCGGATCAATGGTCATGGCGCTGCGCTTGCCGTCACGCAACGGTGTGGATTGGGGAATGCCATCAACCAGATAAAGCGGGGTCCGTCCGCGCAGGGATTCGCCGAGACTGCTCATCTTTTGTGGCCCGCCGGTATAGCTGGGAATCACGAAGCCGAGTCCCTCCTGCATGCTGGGCGAGAGGATCAGTTGCTCTTCCACCGTGGTCCGGTCCAGGATCCGGACCGTGTTGGGAATGGCGGTGATGGGCCGTGGCGTTCGCAGGGCCGTGACGACGATCTCCTCCAGCTTTGTTCCGCGGCCTTCCGCAGCATCAGCCGCCCCCTTCGCTGCCGCTGACACCGCGCCTTCTGGCGTCATTAGGGCCATGGCCAACCCTAGGGCCGTGTAAAAGACTGTTCCCGGAAGCCATCCGGCCCCCGTTTTAACTTTCGCCCCATAGACCAATCCCGCCGGAGGGGTCTTTGTACCCGGACCGGATTGCAATGCTATGACGGCGGAGAATATTTTTGCCTTTTCTGCGGGATACATACACTTTCCTCCTTTTTCCACGCATAACTGTATGACTCAAGATGACGTAAGGCCTCCCGGGGGAGGCGTCATATACATGTTAATAATAATCAGTAGCGTTTTATAGGAGGTAGGGTTTATATTTGCAAGTAATTCTTAAAATTAATAATGTAGTGCTTGGATAGAAGAGAGTTACCTAGAGGGAATTGTGCATAGGTTGGCTCCATTCACTTTAATGGTGAGGCCCCTATAAATCACCGGTTTAATCTATGGAAAGTTCTGGCTGTTATTGATGGAGGAGACTTAGGTTCAATCGACATTCATGCTTCACAAGATGTGTTTTATGTGATTCATAGGGTTTCACCTTTAATGTTGGAGCCCTTTTGATGTCGAAGCGCTATGAACTGACGACCACACAATGGAACCGGATCGCGCCGCTCTTGCCTGGCAAGGCGGGTGATCCCGGCCGTACCGCGGTCGATAACCGGCAATTTGTCAACGGGGTGCTGTGGGTGCTGCGCTCGGGGGCCCACTGGCACGATCTGCCGCCCCGCTACGGCAAGTGGAAAACTGTCCACAAGCGCTTCACGCGCTGGGCGAAGCGCGGGGTCTGGGACCGGATTTTCAATGACCTGGTGGAGGATCCCGACAATGATTATGTGATGCTGGATGCCACACTGGTCCGCGCCCATCAGCAGGCAGCGACCGGAAAAGGGGGGACCAAAATCAGGCTCTGGGGCGTTCCCGAGGAGGACTGACCACCAAAGTTCATATGGCGAGCGATGCCCTTGGGCGCCCCCTCCGGTTCATCCTGACACCGGGACAGCGGGGCGACATCACACAGGCTCCCGCCTTGCTTGACGGGTTGAGCGCCAGCCATGTACTGGCCGATAAAGCCTATGACAGCAATGCCCTGCGCCAGATCATCAGGGATATGGGGGCAGAGGCGGTGATCCCGTCAAACCGGACCAGAAAAATCGAGATCCCCTACGATAAAACCATCTATAAGGCGCGAAACGCCATCGAGCGAGCCTTCAACAAACTCAAACATTTCCGCCGCTTCGCAACCCGATATGATCGAAAAGCCTGCAACTTCCTCGCCTTCACCCTCCTCGCCGCATCAATCATATGGATGCGATGAATGTCGATTCGGCCTAGGCTCAGGACTCATTAAATCCACCATATAACGATGGCGGCGATTTTGATGGCGGCTATAAATGTGTGGGAACAGCGGTCATATCGCGTTGCGATACGGCGCCAGTCCTTGAGTTTGCCGAACATATTCTCGACCTTGTGTCGCAGACGGTACAGGGCTTTGTCATAGGCGATCTGCTGGCGTCTGTTGCGCTTTGGTGGGATGCAGGGGCTGATCCCGCGCTTGATGAGGTCCTCCCTGAACCAGTTGGCGTCATAGCCCTTGTCGGCCAGCAAGTCCCGTGACGGCGGCAGGTGCGGCGCGAGCATGGCCGCGCCCTTGAAATCGCTGGCATTGCCCGACGTCAGGCACAGGAGGCGCGGCCTGCCTTCACCGTCACAAACCGCATGAAGCTTCGAGTTCAGTTCGCCTTTCGGGCGGCCAATGTCGCGGGAAATATCCCCTTTTTTGCCAGACTGGCGGCCGTCCGGTGTGCTTTCAGGTGTGTGGCATCTATCTGGAGCTGGTCCGGGACATCCCGAGACGCCAACTCCGTGAATATCCTGTCGAACACTCCCCTCTCGCTCCAGCGCTTGAAGCGATTATACAAAGTCTTGTGAGGGCCATACTCTCTCGGCGCATCACGCCACTGAAGCCCCCGCTTCAGCACATGGATAATCCCGCTGATGACCCACCGGTCATCACCCCGTGGCACACCATGCGCCAGCGGGAAAAAGGGTTGGATGCGCGCCAGTTGGTCGTCGGTAAGATAATACAAATCAGTCATGGTGGAAGCTCCTGCCACAACGTTAAATCATAATTCCCAAAAATACACCATACCTAAATTAATAGGTCCTGAGCCTAGGATGCAGTGCGACGGAATCTTATTGCAAACCCAGGCGGAGGAGTATCTGGTGTAATCTGGTTCATGTGCCGGGCTCTCGTTCACATGAAGGCGCTCGTTTTTCATAAACTGAGTTTTATAGAAAAATGGGATCAAAAAAGTGGCGTTCAGGCCATGAGGTGGTTGCATAATAAATAATAGTAATTATTATTATATATAATATGAACCCTGTCTGAATAAAGAATGCCGATGATGATGCGCCTCATTCTGTTTTGTCTTGCCTGCCTGGTTTTTCCGGCGACATCCTTTGCCGATGATGCGCAAACCGTCAATCGTCTGATTCAGCTGGTGGATTATGTGGGCGTCGATTATCGTCAGGCCGTTGAGGAGGGACAGGTTGTCAGTGCGGAAGAATATGCAGAGATGGTGGAGTTCGCCGCCACCATTGAACGATTTGTCGCCCGCCTTGAGCCATCGCCGGATGCCCTGTCCCTAAAGCAGCAGGCCGTCCGGTTGCGGGATCTGATCGAAAAAAAGGCACCCGCCGAGCAGATCGCCCTGTTAACCGGCGCGATGCGGGCGGCGATCATCGGCTCCTATGATCTTGCCGTGACGCCCGGCCGGGTCCCGGATCTGGCGCGCGGGGCAGCGTTGTATCAGGAAAACTGTGCTTCTTGCCATGGCCGCCGGGGGGATGGCGCCGGGCCGCTGGCCGTGGGTCTGGACCCGGCCCCCACGGATTTCCGGGATCCCTCCCGTTATGCGGAACGTTCGCTGTATGGTCTGTTCAATACCATCACCTATGGAATCGAAGGCACGGCCATGGGGGACTTTTCGTCTTTATCCCAAGCGGACCGGTGGAGCCTGGCGGCTTATGTGGGGCAATTGGCAACGGCTGGTGACGCGGCGGCCCGCGGCCAGGAGCTCTGGCAGCAGCTGAAGCGCAGTGGCGTGCCGGTCACGGTCCATAATTTCACCACCCTGACGCCCAACGAAGCGGCGGCGGCCTGGGATGGCGGGGCTGATCTTGTGGCGTATTTGCGGCGCACGCCGGAGGTGTTGTTCGCAACGCAGGATTCACCACTGGTCTTTGCACAGGAACGGCTTCGCGAAAGCTGGGAGGCTTATCGGGACGGGCAGGCGAAGCGGGCTTATGATCTGGCGCTTACCGCCTATCTGGAAGGGTTTGAGCTGGCCGAGGCACAACTGTCCGCGCTGGATTCAACTTTGATGAAACAGGTCGAGGCGGCAATGGCGCACTATCGCAGCAGCCTGAGGAAACAGGCGCCTGCGGCGGAGATTGAGGACCATTATGAAACCCTTTGGCGTTTGCTGCAAACGGCCCGGGAGCGGCTGGAGGAAACCGACGGCCTCAGTCCGGTGGCGGCTTTCACCGCCGGTTTTGTTATTTTATTGCGTGAGGGCCTGGAGGCGTTGCTGGTGGTGATTGCCCTATCCGCCTTCCTGTTGAAAACCGGTCGCCGGGACGCCATGCCGTATCTGCATATGGGATGGATTTCTGCGCTGGTTCTGGGGGCGTTGACCTGGTTTGTGTCGGATCATGTGGTGCAGATCAGCGGGGCCACCCGCGAGGTCACCGAAGGGGTCGCGGCCCTGAGCGCTTCAGTGATGTTGTTGTTTGTGGGGTATTGGTTGCATAACAAGACAAGTGCTGCCGGATGGCAACGGTTTATCCGTGATAGTGTGAAGAAGGCGCTGAACGGCCGCACCCTGTGGGGGCTCGCTGGGCTATCCTTTATTTCGGTCTATCGCGAAGTGTTTGAGACGATCCTGTTTTATCAGGCTTTGTGGGCGCAGGCAGGCGCCGGCGGTACACAGAGCAGTGCAAATTCGATCATGGCCGGGTTTGCGGTGGCCCTGGTTCTTCTGCTGGTTGTGGCCTGGCTGGTTATGAAATACAGCGTGCGTTTGCCGTTAAGACAGTTCTTTGGGGCCACGGGGGCGTTGTTGCTGTTGTTGTCCTTTATTTTCGCGGGCAAGGGGATTGCGGCATTGCAGGAGGCCGGAAAGATTCCCGAAACCCTGGCGCAGATCCCCGCGATCGAATGGCTCGGCATTTTCCCCACCTGGGAAGGTCTGGGACTGCAGGCGGCAATCCTGGCGCTTGCCTTGCTGGTCTATGTCAAGAACCTGAATGGCGGCTTCTGGAAAAGCCATACCTGACCGAAAAGACGCAGGTTTTCGGCAATATTTTATTTATTGGTATAGCGCTTTGTTTTTAAATATTTTTTGTTCATTTATTAAAGCCGGGAAAAAGATAACGTGTCCCAGCGGTTGAATTTTTCGAGACGATCCCTTATGATCCGGACCCTTGGAGGAACAAACAAAAGCCGCCTTATATTGGCGGCGTTGCTTTTTGGATGACGTTAGTAAACGAAAATATATTTAAAAATACCCTGTTTGGCAGATTCTTTTTCTTTCCCCTGCTTTTTCTTGTGGCGATTTTTTTCGCGATGCTTCTGGCACAGATATCCGCTGTGGCGTCTGAGGCCGGAGGGCGGAAGCCCGGCCTTCAAATTGCCGATAACGGGCTGAATGCCGGCTATGTGACGCTCGAGTGGTCCGGGGTCGTGGGGGAGACCTATGAATTACAGATGAATGACGGCAAGGGCTGGCAAACCGTTTATGCCGGACCGCAGACCCTGTCCACGTTCAGTGGCCTTGCCGATGGGGTTTATCAGTTCCGCCTGCGCGCAGACCAGGGAGACTGGCGGCCGCCGTTCCGGGTGGAAATCCGCCATCACCCTCTGGACCGGGCCCTGGTTTTTTTCGGAATCGGCCTGGGGGTGTTCCTGATCCTTGTCGGCGTTCTCTGGCACGGTGGCGGGGTTGCCCGTCGTGAGGCAGTGTCATCCTCTGTATCATCCTCTGTATCATCCTCTGGGCAAAGCGGGGGAGCAACTCATCATCAAACACGGGGGAAGGATTTATGACCGAACAGGCGGCGCTTGATCCGTCTCTGGCCTGGATGATCATTCTTGCTTTTGGGGTGCTTTGGGTGGTGCTGGGCTGGTGGCTAGGCCGGAACAACAAAAATCTGGAAGATTATATGCTGGCGGGGCGCAAGGTGGGCCTGGGGCTTGCGGTGGCGACGGCCATGGCAACCTGGGTGACCAGCAACACCACCATGACCGCGCCGCAGCTGGCGTATCAGCTGGGCATCTGGGGTATGGTCGGATATTCCTTTGGGGCGGTGGGACTTTTGCTGTTTGCGCCTCTGGCCCGGCGCATCCGTACCCTGATGCCCCATGGGTATACCAGCGGGGATTTCATCAGGCTGCGGTATGGTTCCGTGACCTGGCGGATTTTTCTGCTGATTTCGCTGTTTTACAGTTTCGGCTGGCTGATCAGCCTGGGCATGGCGGGCGGCATTCTGGTGCAGTCGCTGACCGGCATTCCTTATGCCTATGGCATGAGTGTGATGATCGCCATGTGTACAGCCTATACGGTGTTTGGCGGCCTGCGGGCGGTGATCGGCACGGATTTCATCCAGACCGTGCTGATCGTGATCGGGGTATCGCTGCTGGCGGCGCTGGTGATTGATGAGGTGGGCTTCGAGGCGATTCACACCACGCTCAGGGCTGAGCGGCCGGAACTCCTTAATCTGCTGTTCCCGGCGGCGATCATGTTTCTGTTCAACAACCTGTTTTTCGGGGTTGGGGAAATTTTTCATTCCAATGTCTGGTGGTCGCGGGCGTTTGCTTTTGAGCGGCGGATCGGGTTTCGGGCCTATCTGCTGGCAGGAATTTTCTGGCTGCCGATTCCGGTTGTGGCCGGGCTGCTGGCACTGGCGGCGCCGGCGCTTCAGATTAACGTGCCCATGGCCGACATGGTGGCGCCGTTGGTGGCGTCCAAACTGTTCGGCATCTGGGGGGCCATTCTGGTTTTTGTGGTGGTCTTTGCGGCCTTGGCCTCCAGCCTGGATTCCTTGCTGGCGGCGACCAGTGACCTGATCTTGAAGGATATTTACAAGGGACATCTGCGCCCCTCGGCCACGGATGAACAATTAAAAACCGCAGCCCGGCTTGTGATTGTCGGTTTGGGCGTAATGACCTGGATGTTGTGCCTGCCGCGACTTGGCACGCTGGCTTCCCTGTTGCATTTTACCGGCGCATTTGTGGCCAGCACCATCTGGCCGATTGCCTTCGGCCTGTTGTATCGCCGGGGCAATGGCCACGCGGCCGGCTGGGCAATGGTTTTGGGGACGGGCAGCGGCCTGATAGGCTATTACACCATCGGATTTTATGTGGCGGCGCTGATTTCCGCTGCGACCTCCCTGCTGGTCATGGCTGTTTTGTCGTGGGGGTCTGCGACCCGGTTTAACTGGAACCACCTGAATGAAGAAAATGTTGAAACCTTGAAAGGGAGTCTGTCGTGATATCTGTCATCGGACTTGAACTGCTGATCATGTCGGCGTTACTGATTACGGGGCTGACGCCACTGGTCCTGATTTACCTGTTGGTCAAGGATATCCGGGAGGGCAAGTTATGGTAACGTCAATGGATCTTGGCGCGGTGGAGTTTACGCCCACCAAACCGGACATTTACGGGGATGCGCATCCCAAGGAACTGTTGCGGTCAATCGCTGAGGAACATGACCTGCTGAAAAAACTGGCCAACCGGCATGTGGTTTCCGCCAGCCAGTTTGATCAGGAAACCCTGCTGCAGCTGTTTCGCCTGGCGGCCAAGTTCGAGAGCAATCCGGACCGTTTTTCAACTCCCTTGAGCGGCAAGATCCTGATCAGCGCCTTTTATGAACCGAGCACCCGCACCCGCCTGTCCTTTGAAAGCGCTTGGCATCGTTTGGGCGGGGACATCATGTCCATCACCGACCGGGCGAGTACCGGGATCGCCAAGGGAGAGTCGCTGAAAGATGTGGGCGAAATGTTCAATAATTACGGGGATTGTGTGGTCTTGCGGGATAATAATGAACGTTCCGTTACCGAAATGATGGAAACCCTGCGCATCCCTATCATCAATGCCGGCAATGGCATTGATGAGCATCCGACCCAGGCGATGGCCGATGTCTATACCATTCTGAAATGGAAGCCGGCGTTGATTGACGGGTCGGCCAAGCCGATCCGCATCGGCATCATCGGCGTGCCCAGCCGCATGCGCACGGTGCGCAGTTTGCTGACCATGTTGAGTCGATTTTCGGCCAGTATCGAGGAGGTGGTGATTATCCACGATCGTAAGACCAAGGAACTTTACAGCCCGGGGCAGAAAGAGGCGCTGGAGAAAGACGGCCTCAATCTCAGCGAATCCCATAGCCTTGCCCGCGAACTCCCCGGACTGGATGTGGTGTATATCAATTCCATTGCCTGGGTGGATGACAGTTTCGAGGTCATGGGCGGCACGATGCGGCTGGACAGTTCATCGCCGTTGAAAAAGGACAGTATTATTCTGCATCCCCTTGCCCGGGGCGAGGAGTTGAGCGAAAGCCTCGACCTTACGCCCCATAACTGGTATTTCGCCCAGGCTCGCGGCGCGGTGTTTGTACGCATGGCGTTGCTGACCTGTATGGTCCAGCGGACCGAAAGGGTCATGGACGTCATTTAGGGCGCTCGCCTGCGTCGGGCAGACCTTATCCATAATCCCGCAACTTTTACTTTCTGATATAAAGGTATAATTTTTCTATGTGTGGCATTGCCGGAATTTTTCATCACGATCCTTCACAACGGGTCAATCCCCAGACCCTGGTTCACATGGCCGCGATCCAGCATCATCGGGGTCCGGACGGATTCGGGTATGAAACGTTTGATGATCGGGGAATCGGTTTTTCCCATGCCCGGCTGTCGATCATTGACCTGAACGAAAGACGCGCGCGTCAGCCGTTTGTTTCTGATGATGGGCGGCTGTTGATGGCCCATAACGGCGAATTTTACGATTTCAAACGAATCCGGGCGGACCTGACCAGCCGGGGGGAGCGGTTTCGGTCCAAAAGTGATTCGGAAATCATGTTGCATCTCTATCGCCGCTATGGCCTTGACGAAGCCCTGAAACATCTGCGCGGCGAATTTTCTTTTGCACTTTATGACCGGGAGGAAGACACCCTCTATCTGGTGCGCGACCGGTTCGGCATCAAACCGCTCTATTGGTGTCCGATTGACGACGGCGTTCTGTTTGGTTCGGAGGTCAAGACCATCATGGCGGACCCGCGCGCCCCCCGGGCATTTGACAATGAAGGACTGTTTCACCAGCTTATTCAGGTCATGGTGCCGGGGACGACCGCCTTTAAGGGCATCTATCAGGTCAAGCCGGGCCATGTGCTGAAAATCCGTCGTTGCAAAGACGGGGCGGGCCGGCGTTTCGAAATCGAGGACCGCCCCTATTGGGATCTGGATTTCCCGCATATGACGGCGCACCAGACCCCGATGAGCGAGGAAGAGGCGGTAGAGACGGTGCGGGCCAAACTGCTGGAGGCGGTGCAGTTGCGTCTGGAGGCGGATGTGCCGGTGGGCTGTTATCTGTCCGGCGGCATTGACAGCTGTTCCATTCTCGGGCTGGCTTCCGCAGCGCGGCAGGATTCCGTCAAGGCCTTCACCATCAGTTTTGATGATAAGGATTATGACGAATCCCCCATTGCCCGGGAAATGGCCGAGGCCACCGGCGCGGATCAGGATATTTTGCTGTTGAAGGGAGACGATCTGTATGGCCATCTGGAAAAAACCCTGTGGCATACGGAACGCACCATCTACAATACCCTGGCCGTGGCCAAATTCCTGATGAGCAAACATGTGCATGAGGTGGGATACAAGGTGGTCGTGACCGGTGAAGGATCCGATGAATTGTTTGCCGGCTATCCGTCTTTCCGTAAGGACCTGTATCTGCATGGCCTGCCGGAGCTTGGCCCTGAGGAAAAGAAAGCCTGGCAGAATATGCTAACAGAGTCCAATGCCCTGTTTCGTGGGGCCATGCTGGCGGAAACGGACCATCATGATGCGGCGCTGGACGAACGGGTCGGTTTCACACCGAGTTGCTTGCAGCCCTGGCTGAGCTGTGCCGATGATGTGTGGCGCCTCTTGCATAAAGACCGGGCGGCGTCGCTGAGTGGATATGCGCCGGGCAAGGCCATTGCCGACACGCTGGATGAGGAAATGCTCAAAGACCGTCATCCCCTGGACCGGGCGCAGTATGTGTGGGCGAAAACCATGCTCGAAGGGCAGATTCTGACCTGGGGCGGGGACCGGGTAGACATGGCCAACAGCATGGAAGCGCGCCCGGCCTTCCTGGATCACCATTTGGCCGAAGCCGCGGTGAAAATCCCGCCGTTGTATCGCATCAAGGAACGCAAGGAAAAATATGTGCTGCGCGAGGCGATGAAGGGCCTGCTGCCCAAGGTGCTCTATGAACGGGAAAAATTTGCGTTCATGGCCCCGCCCAGCTACCGGGACGAAGGCAAATGGTCGGCCATGATGAAGCTGGCTCGGGATCACCTGACCGAAGAACGGGTGGCGGAAACCGGATTATTGGATTATGACGGCGTGCAGAACATCATTGCCGGCATGCGGGATGACAGCGTCAGCCAGGCAACAAAAACCCGCTATGACGCCCTGATGAATCACATGTTGGGGGTGCAGATCCTGCATCAACATTTTATCGCCACCGATGTGCCGGCCCTGGCGGCCAGTATGGCGCAGAAGCTGGGATGGAGTGCGAGCCCGAAACCGGTCACGGTGTAGGCTCCCTCAGGCCGCAAGCTCCAGCACCGCATCCAGAAGCAGGTTAGCGCCTTTTTCAATGTCCACCCAATGAGTCATTTCATCTGGCGCGTGGCTGATGCCGCCGACGCTGGGGACAAAAATCAGGCCGGCTTTGGTGATATCTGTCATGAACTGGGTGTCATGGCCGGCGCCGCTGGGCATTTGCAGATATTTATATCCGCGCGCCTCGGCCTTGCTTTTGAGCAGCTCCACCATGTCCGGGTCACAGGATTTGGGGTCCAGCCAGCTCATTTCCTCATATTCAAACATCAGGCCATGCCGCCGGGCAATGGCGGACAGAACCCGCCGGCAGGAATTGGCCAGATTGGTCATGACTTCGGCACAGGTGTCCCGGCCGACGATGGTGAATTCCGCCTCGCCGGGGATGGTGTGGGGAAACCCGGGTTTCAGTTCGATCCGGCCTATGGTCAGGCGGCTGCGGTCGGTGCCGTCCTCCTCAATAATGCGGGGAATTTCATGGGCGAAGTCCGCGGCTCCCATAAAGGCGTCTGAACGCATGTCCATCGGGGCGGTGCCGGCGTGCGAAGCTTTACCCCGAAGGTGAATGACCCATTTGAAGACTCCGGAAATGCAGTCCACAACGCCGATGGGAATTTGGCGGGCTTCCAGCACGGGGCCCTGTTCAATATGCAGCTCCAGAAAGGCCTTAAGCTCATCGGGATGCCGATAGGCGTGCAATACGTCATGGATGTCCATATCCCACCGGGCCATGGCGTCCTTCAGGGTTTCGCCCGAGGGATCATAGGCGGTTTCCAGCCAGTCCGGGGTGATGCCGCCGGAGATGGCCTGGGAACCGAGCATACCGCCGAATCGGCCTTCCTCTTCGCTGGTGGCGACCACTTCAATCGGATGCGAAAGGTCGATGGCGTTTTCGCGAATGACGCGCACGCATTCCAGACCGGCCATAACCCCGAGTGTGCCGTCGAAAATGCCGCCGGCGGGAACGGAATCCAGGTGGGAGCCGATCATCACCGCCGGCTTGTCCCGGTTTGTGTCATTTTCATAGCGCCCGATCACATTGGCGGCCCCGTCCAGCCGTGCTGTCATGCCTTCCTGTTGCATTTTTTCCATCAACCAGTGCCGGGCCTGCATGTCCGCTTCGGAAAACCCTTGCCGGTAGACGCCTTGATCGTTTTCGTTATAGCCGAAGCGGCTGAGATCATAGAGGTCCTGTTCAATCCGTTTGACTGAGATCTGGTACATGGTGCTCCTTTTCTTTTTCAGTATTTAGTGCAGACCGGGATCAGTTTAGAGGCAATCTCATCACGATTCACTCTAGGGAATGAACGGGGGAGGCGTCAAAGAGAATATGATCCAAGCGGAGACAGGGAGCAATATGGCGGTATTGTGGCAGGAAGGTGTTGCGGGCAGAAAATCACATGTTAGGATCGCCCGACCTGCTGATAAAAATTCAACAATAATTCTGAGAGACAAGAAATGAAATTCTGGACGACAATAAAATTATGGAAAAGAATCGTCGCAGCTTTGATATTGGGTATTGCGGCCGGCCTGCTGCTGGGAGAACATGCGGAAAGCATAAAATGGATGGGGGACCTGTTTATCCGTCTGGTGCGGATGCTGATTGTCCCGATGATTTTCATCACTCTGGTTTCCGGCGTTATTGGCATGGGGGACCCCGCCAAGATGGGGTCCATCGGGATCAAAACAATTGTCACTTATATGGTCACCACGCTGCTGGCCATTAGTATCGGGCTTATGCTGGGCACGGTGTTTGAACCCGGCAGCGGGGTTGATCTCAGTGGCGCGGCCCCGAAAACATTGTCGGAATCCATGCCCCTGGGCGAACGTATGATGACCATTGTGCCGGTCAATCCGGTCGAGGTTCTGGCCAGTGGCGATATTTTGCCGATTATCTTTTTTGCCATTTTTCTGGGCATCTGTATTGTGCTGGTAGGAGACAAAGGCAAGCCTCTGGCCAAAATATTTGACTCCGGCACCGAGGCGATCCTGAAAATGACCCATCTGATCATGGAAGTGGCCCCGATTGGGGTGTTTGCGTTGATTGCCTATGTCATCGGCACCAAGGGGATCGACACGCTGACCAATATCCTCACCCTCACACTGGTGGTGTATGGCGGCTGTCTTTTGCATATGGCCGTGGTCTATGGCGGGATTGTCAGGTTTCTGCTGAAACTGCCTTTAAAGCGGTTTTTCCCGGGCATTCTGGATGCTCAGCTGGTGGCCTATTCCACCAGCATGAGTTCCGCGACCCTGCCGGTCAGCATTTCCGTGGCGGAAGACAATCTGGGCATCAAGCCGGCTGTAGCCTCATCGGTGCTGCCGATGGGGGCCACCATCAATATGGATGGCACGGCGCTGTATGTGGGGATTGTCACGCTGTTTGCGGCTCAGGCTTTTGGCATTGATCTGGCGCTGGTGGATTATGTGGTGATTGCGCTGACCACCACGCTGGTGTCCATTGGCACCGCAGCGGTGCCTTCGGCGTCACTGTTTCTGATTGCAGCGGTGATGGGAAGTATCGGCATCACCGATGCGCAGACGGCTATTATCGTTGGTTTTATCCTGCCGTTTGACCGGTTCCTGGATATGATGCGCACTATGGTCAATGTGACCGGAGACCTGACCGTGGCCACCGCCGTGGCCAAATGGGAAGGGGAGCTGGACGAAAAAACTTTCCGGGCCAGTCCTGTGGAATAAGCAGAGCCGTTCAGCAGGCGGATGGGCCGGCTCCCATGCGGGGCCGGCTTCTTCATGTCGATGGTGCCGAAAAAGTGATTGGCCCGGCGCGGGTCGTTTCCGCTAGACTCCCTTCGAATGGTTTTTCCGGATGAGGCCGGGACTATAGAGTGAATTGTGAATGGGTCAACCTATACACAATTCACTCTAAAACAGGGACTGCGGGTTATGGTTCATTGTATCACACGCCCTTGCCGACTGGCCGCACGGCTGGCGCTGCTGCTTTCGGTGTTGAGTCTGGTGCTGATTCTGGCCGGGTGTGCGACGGTGGTGGATGTCTTTGTGCCCCATCACAATCAAAGTGTGGACCTGAATGACATTCCCGCCGGGCACTACCGGCTGGATGAGGTGCATTCTTCTTTGCATTTCCGGGTGGATCATATGGGGTATTCCCGATACATGGCCCGGTTTAACCGGCTGGAGGCCGAATTCATGCTGGAAAAGAACGCGCCGGAACGGGCGGCGCTCAAAGTGATTATTGACAGCGCCAGTGTGGATACTGCCGATCCGGAAATGGACACCATCATTTCCGGTCCCCAGGTCCTCGACAGCGCCCGCTATCCTGAAATTCGATTTGAAGCGGCGGGTCTTCAGGTGGTGGATGAAAGGCGGGGCCACCTTGAGGGGCTGCTCCATATGAAGGGCCGCCACCGCCCCGTAAGCCTGGAGGTGATTTTTCATGGCGGCGCCAAAAACAGCCTGACGGGGCGGTATGTTCTGGGTTTTTCCGCCACAGGGCGATTCAGCCGGTCGGCTTTTGGTGCCGGGGCGTTCCGGCCACTGGTCGGGGATGAGGTGGAGATCCTGGTGGAGGCCGAATTTTATCTGGTTGATGGGGGGGCAACACAGGGGGCGGAAAAGTAAACAACAGCCCTTCCGTAAAACAGGTTCGCGCAGTAACGCAGTTCAGCGCCGCTTCGGGATCAGGTCAAGCCGGGCGAGTGTGTTCAGAATAGGACCAGCCTTGCCGGTCCTGACCGCAGCCAGGATGTCGCGGGCTTGTTCCTGGACCAAAGTATCCAGAGCCATGCGGGGGGCGCTGTTGAGGATGATGTTCAGATGATGTTCGGCTTCTTCAAGGCGGGCGGCAATGTCTTCGGGGGAATCAATTTCAGCCAAGTTCCTGAGGGAAAATTTCACATATTCCAGCCGGATGATGAGTTCTTCGGGCCCCAGAACCAGAGCCTTGCGGTACAGCACCTGGGCCCGTTCGCGCGAGGCGCCTAACAGAATAGCCAGGGGTCCGGCCTGATACACTACTTCGCTATGCCAGCCGGCCTGGGTGGCATAAACCATGGGATTAAGCGGCGCCTGCCGTTCCGCCTGATTCAGAAGGTCGCGGCTTTTTCGGGCGGTCTGGATCTGGGTTGGCCGGTCCATCTCATCAAGGCGGCTTAACAGGCCGGTTGTGACCACCACATTGAGCAGGGTCAGGGTATCGTCCGGGAACTGTTCATATGCCTGTTGTGCCAGGTTGTGGGCCTTGCGGATCAGGGCCTCGCGACGGGGGGCGGTTTCATGAAAGGTCGCCCTGACCAGCAACGCCTGAATGGCGAGATTGTATCCGGCGGGTGTTTTCAGCGTCTGGGCTATTTTGACGGCACCGGTGAAATTGCCGTTCTGGAACAAGGCCCGCGCGGTGGAGATGTCCGGCTGGCCGGGGGCCGCATGAAGGCCAGAGCGGGAAAAGGGGGATACCGTCAGGACAATGGCCATCAGGGTCACGCAGCAAGCCCGCACTCGTCCGCTGCCGGTCCAGAAAAATCTGGGATTCATTTTTTGTATCTTTCTGTATCTCCCCGTTCCGATACTCCACATCCTTTCCGGTGTCTCTTGAAGTATATCCGAAACGGCCCTCCCGTTACAGCGCTTGCCAAACAAGATTTTGTGAGCCCCCGCCTTTTTTCGCAAAATATAAAGCTTTGTTGATGCCGAAAAAACAACGTCACGCAACCTCCCGAAGCCCCTTCCGTCGCTCCCACGCAGGCGGGAGCCCAGAGTCCTTATTCTAGAGTGAATTGTGAATAGGTTGACCCATTCACAATTCACTCTAAGAGTCCTCCCGGACAATCTGGGCGGAACGCCTTTGGAGAGGTGCTGGATTGCCGCCTTCGCGGCAATGGCGAAGGAAGAGGCGGCAATGACCAACGAGAAGCAGAAGCGGCATGGACAATGAAGGGAAACGTCATCGCGAACTTGCGTTAGCGCGAACTTGTGTCAGTGGGTGTGGCGATGTACAGACAGTAACGACATGATTGCTACGTCGCTGGCGACCAAAAGCGCCTCTTTAGTGCCGTCCTGCCTGATATTTTCTGCCTGATATTTGGTGAATTTTTCATGACATTCCGAATTCTTATTGAAATATTTCTATAATTCTGGAAATATGGAAGTATGGAAAACAAAACAGCTGTTCATATTCTGGCCGCACTGGCGCAAGAAACCCGTCTCGAACTGTTCCGGCTGCTCGTCCAGCAGGGCCATGCCGGTATGAATGCGGGCCGCATTGCCCAGGTGCTGCGGATACCCAATTCGACCCTGTCCTATCATCTTGCCGAACTGGAAAAAGTCGGCCTTGTCCTTTCCGAAAAGGTCCAGCGACACATCATCTACCGGGCCGACTATGCCCAGATGGAAAAATTCCTGGCCTTTCTGGTGGAAGACTGCTGTCAGGGCAGTGGCGAAATCTGTCTGGGGCTCAGTCGCCCGCTCCACTGTCAACAGGAATAACAAACTCCATTGTCAACAGGAATAACAAATATGTCCAAAACCATTTTGATCAACGGCTTTGGCCGCATGGGGCGGCTGGCACTTCGGAGTCTCATGGACCGGCCGGAATTGCGCCACTGGCTGTCTCCTGTCGGCCTTAATGACAACGCCATGACCCCCATGCAGGCAGCGCATCTTCTGGAATTCGACAGCGTGCACGGCCGCTGGTCGTGTCCTGTCAGTTATGATGATGCTCATTTGCGGATTGACGGCATGTCCCTTCCCCTTACGTCTTTTGCAGAAAAGGACCAGATCCCCCTTTCGGATATTGACATCGTTCTGGACTGTACCGGTGTCGGACGGGAAACAGGCCGGCTGATCCCCTATCTGGAAAACGGCGCCCGCAAGGTGATTGTTTCTGCCCCCCTGAAAGATTTCAGGGGCGAGGAAGGCACGGAGGCCACAGAACGGGGGCTTAATATCGTCATGGGCGTAAATCATGACCGATATGATCCCGCCCGTCACCATATCCTCACCGCCGCAAGCTGCACCACAAACTGTCTGGCCCCCGTGGTCAAGGTGGTTCATGAGCATCTCGGCATCCGCCACGGGGTGATCACCACCATCCATGACGTGACCAACACCCAGATGATGGTCGACGGGGCCCACAAGGATCTGCGCCGGGCGCGGTCAGGGCTGCTGTCCCTGATTCCCACCTCGACGGGATCCGCCACCGCCATCACCACCATCTATCCGGAACTGAAAGGACGCCTGAACGGCTTGGCGGTGCGGGTGCCGTTGCTGAATGCCTCGCTCACCGACTGTGTGTTCGAGGTGGAGCAGGACACCACGGCCGAAGAGGTCAATGCCCTGTTCAAACAGGCAGCGCAAACCACTCTCAAGGATATTCTGGGTGTGGAGGAACGACCGCTGGTGTCCGTGGATTTCCTGAATGATCCCCGTTCCGCCATTATTGACGCCCCCAGCACGATGGTAGTGGATCGCCGACAGGTCAAGATCCTGGCCTGGTATGACAATGAATGGGGCTATGTCAATCGCATGATGGAGCTGGCCGCCCTGGTGGCCCGGCAGCTGTGAGGCGACGATCATGCCGCACACGGGACTTCGTGAGTACAGCATTGTCACCGCCGCCTATTGGGGATTCACGCTCACCGACGGGGCGTTGCGGATGCTGGTGCTGTTGCATTTTCACAAGCTGGGATATAGTCCGCTGGAACTGGCGTCATTGTTTTTGCTGTATGAAATCTGCGGCATTGTGACCAATCTTGTGGGCGGCTGGATGGGCAATCGCCTCGGGCTTTCCCTGACGCTCAACCTGGGGCTTGCCATGCAGATTGTGGCGCTGCTCCTGCTGTCCTTGCTTCAGGAAAGCTGGCCCCGCGAGATGGCGGTCATCTATGTGCTGCTGTGTCAGGGACTTTCGGGCGTGGCCAAAGATTTCACCAAGATGAGCGCTAAAAGTGCGCTCAAGCTCATTGTGCCGACGGATCCGGGTCGCAAAACCTCCCCCCTGTTCAAATGGGTCGCGGTGCTCACCGGATCAAAAAACACCCTCAAAGGCGTGGGGTTTTTCCTCGGCGGGCTGTTGCTGAGCGGGCTCGGTTTTGGTGCTGCTCTCTGGATGATGGCCCTCGGATTGACGATCGTGTTATTGTCCAACCTTATTGCTCTGCCGCGCGCGCTCGGCAAACCCAGACGCAAAACACCGTTTCGCACCCTGTTGTCCAAATCGCCGGCCATCAACATGCTGTCTCTCGCCCGGCTGTTTCTGTTCGGAGCGCGGGATGCCTGGTTTGTGGTCGGCCTGCCCTTATTCCTGTATGAAGGCGTTGGGCTGGATTTTGCAGGGGTGGGCGGGCTGATGGCGCTATGGGTCATCGGCTATGGTGTGGTGCAGGCGCTAACCCCGAAAGCCTTGCGGATCGGCCCGGGCGGGCTGACCACAGAACTGCGCGCCAGCTGCCGATGGCTGAGCCTGCTTGCGGCGCTGCCACTGGCCATGCTGGCCCTGAGTTACAGCCCACTGGACTATACCCTTGTCGTGTTGGGGGGGCTGGCGCTGTTCGGGGTTGTCTTTGCCGTTAACAGTGCCCTGCACTCCTATCTGATCTTGGCCCTCACCAGCCGCGACCATGTGGCACTGGATGTGGGGTTTTATTATATGGCCAATGCGGCCGGGCGGCTTCTGGGCACCATCGTTTCGGGATTCAGTTATCAATGGGGGGGTCTCAATGCCTGTCTCGCCGCCAGCGCCGCCATGCTGGCTCTCGCAATGCTGTCCAGTTTCTGGTTGCCCCGGCTTGCGGCCTCTCGGGCCATCGCTCCCTGAATACTCTCATTTCTGCCCCACGACCCCATCCACTGTCGTCAGGCCTTATATAAAACAAACGACCGTTTTTATTTACTTTTCCGCAAAATATGAGATAGTAGGGAAGACCCCATAAAAAAACACGACACATACAAACATATAACTACGGGCAAACATATAATCACGGGAGCGCAGGACATGATGGGACTGATGCAGGATCATCCTTTGTTGATTTCTTCACTGCTAAGGCATGCGGAACGTTATCATGCGGACAGCGAAATTGTCTCCAAGGCCATAGAGGGGGGGATCCATCGCACCACATATGGCGAAATGGGACGCCGGGCCGCCCAGTTGGCCCACGCCATGACGCGCCTTGGCCTGAAGCAGGGGGAGTGTGTTGGCACCATCGCCTGGAACAGCTACCGGCATATGGAACTCTATTACGGCATTTCCGGCATGGGCGCCATTCTCAATACCATCAACCCGCGCCTGTTTCCCGAACAGCTCAGCTATATTATCAATCATGCCGAATGCCGGTATCTGTTTGTGGATCTCACCTTTGTGCCGCTCTTGGAAAAACTGGAACCGGAGCTCAAGCAGGTCAAGGCCGTTGTGATCATGACCGACAAGCTGCATATGCCGGAAAGCAGCCTGAGCCGCACCGTCTGTTATGAAGAGCTGATCGCGCCAGAAGAGACCCATTTCGACTGGCCGACGCTGGATGAAAATACGGCGAGTTCGCTATGTTACACCTCCGGCACCACCGGCCATCCGAAAGGCGTGCTTTATTCCCATCGCAGCACCATCCTGCATGCCTACGGCCTTTCGACCAAGGATGCCATGAATATCGGGCGGCGCGACAGCGTGCTGCCTATCGTCCCCATGTTCCATGTCAATGCCTGGGGCACTCCCTATGCCGGGGCGCTGACGGGCGCGAAACTGGTTTTCCCCGGGGATGACATGGGCGGTGCCAATATCCTTTCCCTGCTGGAAAAGGAAGGCTGCACCCTGGCGCTGGGCGTCCCCACCGTGTGGCTGGCACTGATCCAGCATGTCCGCAAACAGGGCCGTGAGGACCTTTCTTCCCTGCCCATCCAGTCCTTTGTCGTTGGCGGGTCCGCCGCCCCCCAATCCATGATCCGCGATCTGGAGAAGATTTTCGGCGCCACTGTCAATCAGGCCTGGGGCATGACGGAAATGAGCCCGCTGGGCACGGTCAACCGCTTGCTGCCCAAACATGATCATCTCGATGAAGAGGAAAAAATGGCCCTTAAACTGAAACAGGGCCGCCCAGTGTTCGGCGTGGAAATGAAAATCGTCGATGATGAAGGTCGGGAACTGCCTCATGATGGAAAAAGTTTCGGACGGCTGATGGTGCGGGGTCCTTGGATCACCAAAAGTTATTACAAACAGGAAGACAAGACCATACTGGATGACGACGGATATTTTGATACCGGCGATGTCTCCACCCTAGATGCGGACGGCTATATGAATATTGTCGATCGCTCCAAGGATGTCATTAAATCCGGCGGGGAATGGATTTCCTCCATTGATCTGGAGAATATCGCTATGGGCCATCCTGATATTGCCGAAGCCGCCGTGATCGGGTTGCCCCACCCCAAATGGCAGGAACGCCCGCTGCTGATCTGCGTGGCCGCCCGGGACCCCGCGCCGGAGGCGGAAGAAATACTGAGCTATATGGAAAGCCGCGTCGCCAAATGGTGGCTGCCGGATGAAGTGGTGTTTATCGAAAAAATGCCTCACACCGCCACCGGCAAGGTGCTGAAAACTGCGCTTCGGGAAATGTTCAAGGGCAAGACCCTGGGCGAATAATCGCAATTCGCGCCGGACCGTCGGCAGCAGCCATGGACATGGTCGCTCAGCCCGGCTTGCCGTCCTGACGCGGACGCATCAGATCACCGGTGAAGCGGACCAGAAACAGGCCATAAGCCACAAACCAGAACACCCCGGACAGGCTCATCAGCAGCAGAAACGATTCCGGTGTCAGCAGCGGCAGGACCCCCCGGCTTAGGGCCGCCAGATTGATCAGAACGAACATGGCAGTCAGAATCACCTCGTTTTTCAGCGGCTGCCCGGTATGACCAAGACTCGCCCGGCTCATCACTCCGAGCGTCAGGGACCCCGCTGCGCCCACCGTGAAAACATGCAGTGCATGGCTTAAGGTTATGGTTTCTGTCAACAGAGCCACCGCCAGCAACGCAAAGCCGGCCACAAGCCAGTAATACCCCAGATGCAGAATAAACAGCAATGGATCATGGGACACTTTCCAGCCCCGCCAACCCACCGCACGGCCCAGCGTGACCAGAAACACCAGTGCGGCCAGCCCGCCGACCACTGCCGCCGGCGCTCCCGCTAGAACAGCCAGTGCCGTCAGCAGGATCAGTCCCCCCGAAAGAGGTTGCAGATAAGGCCGTTCGCTTTGGCGGATCTGGGGATATTTATTGCGGGTGAAGGCCGCAGCGATACGCCCGCCAATCACATTCATCAGCAACACGATCAGCAGCACGGCCGGCAGAAAAATACGCTGCTCCGGCCAGTCCAGCCGCCCGGTCGCCTGAAAATGGGACAACAGATTAAGTCCCGCCAGAACCAGAAGAATTACGGGAATAAAATAATTGCGTTTGTTGCCGCTGTCCACCAGGACAGGCAGGATGACCCCCGCACAGGCCACCAGAAACCCGACATCTACAATCATCACCACGCCTTCGGGCATCCAGTCCGCCAGCCATACCGCCAGCCGCCCCGCAAACCAGAGCAACGCCAGCAGGCTCAGCCCTGTTGCCCCCGCCACGGGCCGCCCCGTCCAGTTGGGCACCGCCGTGAACAGGAAGCCGGCAATAACCGCCCCCAGAAACCCAAAAATCATTTCATGCTGGTGCCAGCCCACCGGAGTAAAATAGTCCGATAAAAAAACGCCCTGACCGGAAATGACCAGAACCCAATAGGGCACGATCACCACCGCCAATAATGCCGCAAGAAGAAAAAAGATACGAAATCCGGCTCGAAACACCATTGGCGCCCTCTCGTGAATTGGCCTGCCCCGAACGTCTTTGTCGTGAACTTTTTTGTCGTGAACTGGCATGCTGATCTCCTCTGAATGACTATACAAGGACCATATTTGGGTAAGGACCATATCTGGACTTAACTTCACTTCCGGCCTTTTTCATAACGATCCTTCATCTTCGCCAAGGCCGAAACGGGCGGCCATAGGGTTTTGATTTTTTAATCATTTTAATTCTTAAAAAAATAATCTCGCAATTGCGCATTGAAACTTTATCGGCTAATCCTATCTGTTACAACACAGGAAAGGCCGAAGAGTGGAACCCAGAGACGGGAGGTCCGGTTCTGGTCTTTTTTTGGGATGTTACAAAGAAAGTATGTAAAGGAGCCGCTTATGTCAGATGCCCCTGCCTCAGAGCCCAGACATTCTCGACTGATTATTCTCGGATCCGGACCTGCCGGCTATACCGCTGCAATTTATGCCGCCCGGGCCATGCTGAAACCTGTGCTGATTCAGGGCATGCAGCCGGGGGGACAGCTCACCACCACCACCGATGTGGAAAACTATCCTGGTTTTGCCGAGGCCATCCAGGGTCCCTGGTTGATGGAACAGATGAAGGCCCAGGCCGAAAATGTAGGCACTGAACTGGTGAACGACTATATTATTGACGTCAATTTGTCCGAGCGTCCCTATACCCTGAAAGGCGACAGCGGCCAGGTCTACACCTGTGATGCCCTGATCATCGCTACCGGCGCCCAAGCCAAATGGCTGGGCCTGGAGAGCGAGGAAAAATTCAAGGGTTTCGGGGTTTCCGCCTGCGCCACCTGTGACGGATTCTTCTATCGCGGTAAGGAAGTGGCCGTCATCGGTGGCGGCAACACCGCCGTGGAAGAGGCAATTTTCCTGACCAATTTCGCCAGCAAGGTGACCCTGATTCACCGCCGTGATGAACTGCGCGCCGAACGCATTCTGCAGGAACGCCTATTCGCCAATGAAAAAATCGAGGTCATCTGGGATCATCAGCTGGATGAGGTTCTGGGCGAGGAAGACCCGCTGGGGGTGACCGGCATTCGTATCAAAAGCACCAAAACCGGGGAGACCCGCGAGCTTCCCGTACATGGGGTATTCATCGCCATCGGCCATGCGCCGGCCACCGAATTGTTCCGGGGTCAGCTCAAGATGAAGGACAATGGCTATATCATCACCGATCCCGATTCCACACGCACCAGTGTGCCGCTGGTCTATGCGGCGGGCGATGTGACCGATGATATTTTCCGCCAGGCTGTCACCTCCGCCGGCATGGGCTGCATGGCGGCTCTCGAAGCGGAAAAAGACCTGTCCCACTAACCTGTCTCTCTAAAGAGATAAAGAACGCCGCCACACTCTCCCCCTTTGGGGGGAGAGCGCGATGACGGTTTTCCCTTCCTTGTCCTTGCCGCCTCTCCGTCGTCCTTACCGCGCAGGCGGCAATCCAGCCCTTCGCCAATTCACCCTAGTTTTGTGCAGAAAGAAGCCGCTCCTGGGGCAAGGTCAGCCTGACAGTGGTGCCCTTCTGAACTTCACTGGCGATGCTCAGCTCGCCCTGATGCAGCTTAATCAGGCCGTGGGATATGGCCAGCCCCAGCCCCGTACTTTGTTCGTTTTCGGTTTTTTTACGGTTGTCCTGTACAAAAGGTTTGAGGATCTGGGATATTTTGTCAGGAGAAATACCGATGCCGTTATCCTCCACCTCGATGCGTAACGTGCCGTCCTGTTGCGGCATCACCCGAGTAATAACCCGCCCCCCACGGGAGTATAGTTGAGGGCGTTGCTGAGCAGATTGAGCAGAATCTGTTTCATCGCCCTGAGGTCGGCCTTGATCAGGGGCGGCGGGTCAGGGAAGACCGTTTCCATGCGGATGTGTTTTTCGCCGGCCATGTTCTGCATCAGAATATGGCACTGCTCAATCAATTCACAAAGATCGACCTCTTCTTCATAAAGGTCATATTTCCCGGCTTCTATTTTTGACATGTCAAGAATGTCATTGATCAGCGATAACAGGTGATTGCCGCTGGTGATGACATACCCCACATATTCTTTCTGGCGCGGGTTGAGTTTGCCGAGGATTTCCGTGTCCAGAACCTCGGAAAAGCCGATGATTGAATTCAGCGGCGTGCGCAGTTCATGGCTCATGGTGGCCAGAAATTCCGATTTGATGCGATGGTCTTTTTCCGCGTCTTGTCGTGCGCTGTCCAGGTTGCGGACGAGGTCAGCAACCCTGAAATAACTGATGGTGCTGGCCAGACCCAGGATAAGGAACATGCCGAGGCTGATGGTGACCGGTAAGGACATGGAGCGCACCGGGATATCATCGCCGGTCCAGGACAAATAGCCCAAGGCGGTGCCGTCAAGGCCCGGGAGCGGAAAGCTGTTTTCCTGCGGGGTCTGGGTGACATAAAGGTTGCCCAACTTAAGCCGGTCGCTGATGAGTTTCAGTTCTCCGGGCGTGAATATTTTCCAGAACAGCATGAGATCCCACGTGTCAGGCGAGGCCGACAGAAGCGACATGTCCGCATGCGGTACAATGGGGTGGAGGCTGAACAAGACCGGATTGCCCCGGAGGGTGTCATAAAAAAGCTGTGGTTTGTTGGCCCGAACATTGGGTCTTTTAATCTGGCGGATAAAATCATCGAGGCGGGTTTCGCGAAAATCTGCGGGCAGTTTATATCCGTCATGACCCTTATAGGTAAATTGCTGGAAACGGCTTTGATCCTGCCGGATAAGCGCGATACCATGCAGGCGCCCACCAAGAAATTCACTGGTGCCATAGGTGTTATCGATCCAGAACTGGTCCCCTTCGAGCGTGATTTTCTGATACGCCTCATCCCACACGCTATTGTCCAGGGCAATGGCCTGGATCTCCGAATGCAGGTTTTCCAGATACAGGCGGACCATATGTTGATGGTTGCTGCGGGTCAGATCCCGAATGCTGTAATAGGTGAAAAACAGGCTGCCAATGATTGCGGCACAGGCAAAACAGATCGTAATGGCGATAGGCAGAAATGTTTTGTTGAACCGCATGATGCTGATCCGCAAACTTTCTTATAAGAGGCATCTGATAGGCTAAGGGCTGATTATATTGCCCAAAGCGTAAAGATTACTTTAATGCGTTTTCCCTATAACATTTTTTGCCGCTTCACGGAACATGTCGCCGCGCTGTTCATAATTGCGAAAGGCATCATAACTGGGGGCGGCGGGGGAAAGTAGTATCACCCCTTCTGCCGGGGTAAGTTCCACGGCCCGCCTCACGGCCTGTTCCAGGGAAAGGACCTTTTCCAGCTTGCCGTGATATTTTTGTGTTTTAAGACAGTCATATAGCCTGTCCCCGGTTTCATAGACGGTAATTACGGCATGAAGATTTCGCTCAGTAATCAGCCGGGCCAGATGGCGATAATCCTGCTGGCGGTCCTGTCCGCCGGCAATCAGACACATATCCGGCCGGTCCAGCGCATTGAGCGCCGCCATCGTGGCCTCCGGGGTGGTGGCGATGCTGTCATTATAAAAATAATGGCGGCCCAGCCGACCGAGCGGTTCCAGACGATGCGGCAACCCCCTAAAGTCCAACGCGGCCCTGAACGCGGCCTTCGGGTCCAGTCCCAGAACCTCGCAAACCGCAAGCGCCGCGCACAGATTTTCCCGGTTATGGGCGCCGGACAGGGGAAAGCTGTCCGTTTCCCCCAATATCCTGTCGCCGTGATAGAGCTGGCCTGACCGGCAATGCAGCCCCTCAGGATGGTTGAACCAGGTCACCCGCTTCCGCTCGGCGAGATACCGGCGGGTCAGCGCATCCTTATGATTAAGCAAGGCTGGTACCGTGTCGTCCCGCAGCAGGTTCATCTTGTCCCGGTAATAGGTTTCGTGGGTGCCGTGCCACTGGATATGTTCCGGGAAAAGATTGAGCAGTACCGCCAGATCCGGACGCCCTTTCAGGTCGGCGGTCTGGTAACTGGACAGTTCCAGAACCCAGTATTCGGCATCCCTGGCGTCGGGCTCCTCCATCAGATCCAGCAGCGGCCGGCCGATATTACCGCCCAGCAGTGCCTTGTGGCCCAACGTGCAGAGAATGTGATGCAGCAGGGAGGATGTGGTGCTTTTGCCGTTGCTGCCGGTTATGGCGATAATTTTGCCCGGTTTATCCAGCGCAAACCAGAGATTGGTACAGGAGGAGACCCGCACCCCCTGGCGTTCCAATTGGGCGATGTCGTCCCGATACAGGGATATGCCGGGGGATTTGATCACGACGTCGATTTGGTCACCCAGAGTGGAAAGTTTTTCTTCCGGAACAAAGTCCAGCCGGGAATCGGTTGCCATCAGGGCCGCCTTGGGCGGGGACCGGTCTACCAGAATCAGTCTTTTTGCGGGATAACAGCGGCGCAGGAAACGATAGGCGGACATGCCTTCCCGGCCCAGCCCCCAGATGGCGATACGCGCCTTATCCAGTTCCGATATAGTCATGAAGCAGGGTCCAGTAGCTCTCGGGCAGGTGATGATGGGGACTCATTTTCAGCGCCTCGCGCCTCAGGTCATCCCCGGACAGGGCTGCATCGGGGATTTCCGCCGCCAGTTTCTGCACCAGCGGGCTGTTCTGCCAATCCGGATGTATCATGAGGCTTTTCATAAGCGTGCGGCATTCGGCAATCTCGCCTACACACTCAAACGGTTTATGTCCCTTAAGTCCCAACAGTTCGCGGAACCCGTCTTCCTGAGCGGCCTCACTCAGCATGTCCTGGCCGAAAATAGTGGTCATTTTGTCCCGGCCCACAAAAGGCGCCAGCGCCAGAAACACAAAACGGCATTTGGGACAGTCGCAGCACCATCCATAACGGCGCCGGCTTTCATTGATATGAAAATTGCTGTTACAGCTTTTGAACACGTCAAAATACTGTTCATGACGGGCAAACAGGCAGGCAATACCGGTTTCCGACAGAGGACGAAGCAGGGAAAAATAGTTGAAATTTTTCAGCACATGCGCCGTCATGAAACGTGAAAAGTCTTCTTCAAATTCCAGCGACTTGCTGTATTGATGATTGATGTCGAGATCCAGATAGGCCAAATTGCCTTCATTGGCGGAACGCTCATTGGACATAATCACGGTATCATAGCCGTATAAAATGGCCGCCGCCGCCATGGCAAAAGACAAGATCCCCGTAATCGGCACATGGCCGTTATAGGCCCCCTGTTCATTGAGGGCGAACAGGGCGGGGTCCAACTTGCGGCGAATGAAAATAGGGGAGGGCGTTCCGCTACGGGCGATGACGTCGAGGATTGGGCGGGTGGGATTGATGGCCAACGGGCGCGGGGTGAGGCCCGCCTGTTTGAGGGCTTCCAGGCTAACAACGGAATCCTTGCCGCCACCAATGGGCACAGCGCAGCTCTTGGGCAGGGGCAGGGGGCTGGCCTCGGGAGCGGCTTCTTCTGCAATCGGGAAAAACAGCCGGTTGCGGAGGTCGAGATTGTTCTGGACGGCAAACTCTCCCAGCCCCAAGAGATAGAATTTTCGGAAAAAGTCTGCTTCCTCTCGGGACAGCCGGCCGTTGGCCACAATGATTTCAGGCGGGCAGAAGGCTTTGTAATAGCTGATACCGGCGGCCAGATGCAACTGGCGGATTACTTTGTTCAGCGCGATGGCTTCTGCCGGGGTGAGGCTGGTTTTGGCGCCCTCAAAAATCAAAGTTTCGGTGAACGCCGGGCCTTCGTCATAGGCATAACTCAGCGAAATGGTGGCTTCTGCCGGATCATAGGAACAGCTGGTAAATTTAAACGCGTTTTTTAAAGTCATTCAGATGCTGTCCGCTCGTCAAGTGAAATGTCCTGAAACACTGCTGTGGGACAGGGGCATCCCCCATACCCCCGGCAGCCTGCTTTCCGGTACCCCATGCCCGTCATATATATTCCGGGGACACGGTGGTTCAAGAGGCCGAAAATTGGGGGCCGAAAATTGGGGGCCGGAAATTTGGGTCGGGCATTTATGTCAGACACTGTTACTGCGTTTTCATGACGTCGCCCGGAAGGGTCCAATCCCCATACATCATGTTCTAATAAGCCATTGAGGCAAAAGCAAGGCTTTCCCGGCCGTCTCCTTTCCCCGGCTCCTTTCCCCGGCTCATTTCCTTAGTTTACGACTTAATCTAAGACTTGCCAGGTCTAGGGTGAATTGAGCCAATCTATTCACAATTCACTCTAGAGATGATGGATCCGATTCTGTGGGAAGATCAGGGCCACATAGGTGCCCCGGCCAATTTCACTTTCCAGAATCAGGCGACCGCCATGCAGTTCGATCATTTTTTTCACCAATGTGAGACCAAGCCCGGTACCTTCCGTTTTGCGGTTCAGATGAGAGGATGCTTGGGTGAAAGGTTCAAGAATATGCTCAATGTCTTCTCGGGCAATGCCGACGCCGCTATCGCGGACGGATACCTCCATTTCCCCGCTGTCCGTCAGGGCGGCGCAGATGTGGATTTTGCCGCCATCGGGGGTGAATTTAATGGAATTGGAAACCAGGTTCAGCAACATCTGCTTCAGGCTGCGCCGATCGGCAGTCAGATCCGGCAGATCGTCGGGACAGTCGCAAATCAAGGCGAGGCCGCTTTGTTTCAGGTTCCGGCTGACCATATTGGCCACGCTGCGGATAATTTCCACCACGTCCACATGTTCTTCGTTGAGTTCAAACTTGTTGGCTTCGATTTTGGATAAATCGAGAATGTCGTTGATCACATTCAACAAATGCTGGCCGGCATCCCGAATATCCTGCGAGTATTCCTTATATTGGGCGATTTGATGCGGGCCGAGCAGCTCGTCACTGAGAATATCCGCAAAACCGATGATGGCATTCAATGGAGTTCTCAGCTCATGGGAGGTCAGCGCCAGAAACTCTGACTTGGCCCGGTTGGCGCGTTCCGCCATTTCCTTGGTCAGGCGCAGGTTCTCAGCGACCTCCATCATCTTGCGGGTCTGTTCATAAAGCAGGGCTTCCCGCAGAGTGGTCGGGCTCAACCGGGTGACCTGGATCAGGCACTGGGGGGCGTTCATCGGGCCTTTGGCGGGTTTGACGGTGATGGTATGACTGAAGGGCCGTTTTCCTGTCTCGCTGTTTTTCGTCTTGTGTTCTTTGGATCCCTTTTCGGGGCTATCCTCCCGGATAAAAAGCGGCAGCGGCGAAAGATTCATGTCCGGAGAGAGGATAGAACGAATGCGGTGTTTCAGGGCCGCATGGATGGACTTGTCCAACTGGCTGTTTTTTTGACCCGGAAAAATATCGAGGAAATTTTTCCCGGCAAGCGGTTTGTCGGGCAGATCACAATGATCGTAAAACCATTTATTGATCGCTAGGATGTTTTTATTCCGGTCGAGCAAAAGGATTCCGGTATCCATCTGATGCAGGATGGCTGCACTCAGGGAATGATCCATCGCCGGAAAATGTCCGGAGGAGACAAGGGAACGTTTTGTCCCGACCTCTGGTTTTGCCGCCCCGCCCAAATTGCATCCCTCTCAATTGTTCCGACTGTCTCTGGTTTGACCGTTTGTTCGACTGTCACATGCGGTGACCACCTCTCGCTGAGGGTGTAGAGATCGACTTTCTTGTAGGCCAGATTGTTTTATTCTTTCGTCGCACAACCCTGTGATGTTTCGCAATCCTATAGCATATTTCTTATCAAATGATAAAAAATAATCAAAAAATACGATACAGTGGAAATTTTGTGTCTTAACCGGCCGCTGGAGCTGTTGCCGGGAAGGCCGCCAGAAAGCGGGAAAGACGCTTGGCGTTGGCCCCAAGGTCGCTGACGCCCACACGGGAAACACTACGCAGGTCAATACGGCTGCCCTGCTCCGCAGGCGTAATGCGGATCACAATGTCATCGGCAAAATTAAACCAAAACGTCCTGTCGGTGGCTTCAATATGCCCGGAGTCCCGATTTTGATAGATGACCTCCCAGCCCAACGCCCGGGCGGTGGCCAGGGCTTCCTCAAATGCTTTTTCCGGCGTCAGCGGGGTCATCAGGGGGCGGATGCCGGGATAGGCGGCCTGTTGTTGGCGGGCAGTATCGGCGCCACCGTAAATCAGGGAGTTGGCGTCTTTTCCGCGCTTGCCCACCAGAAAGGTGAACTGCGGTGGCGTGGTGGTGTCGGTAGTGATGTCATGAATGGGCGGCACACCGCCTTTGGTCATCATCAGATACAACACCGGACCGCTCAGTGCGAGTCCGGCGATCAGGGTGACGGTCAGGCTGAACATGCCCTGCACCAGTCTGTTACGGGAAAGCAGGGCAAGACCAATCAGAGACAGCACAGCCACAGCGCTGCCGCCATACAAGCTGAGCGCAATGGTCAGGCGAAACGCGGTAAGTGGTGTCCACAGGTTGAGGTGCGCCCCCGCGCCCAAGATCAGAAGTCCCGCGCCGAGCAGAAAGGTGATCATTAAAAGCCCTCGGGCGATCCAGGATTTTCTTTTAGGTCCGATAATCATGGTTTTTTCCATTTTTGGCCATAGAACTGGAACTGGCGAGGCGTGCCGGAGTGTTCGCTGTTCAGCGTTTTCTACAGGCCAGTGTTTTTCTACAGGGTCCCAGGGACCAGCCTCCGGCGGTATCGCGTGTGACGATCCCGTCCTAATTTCATGTCCATAACTCTATGAAAAAAAGGCAGGAATGGAAAGGAAAGTTTTGAGGAAATGAGGCGCGCAGAGTGTCTTATAATATGGTCGGGCAATATGTTCGGACAATAGGGGGTGGTGTGCCGCTCAGAGAGATCGTTTTCCTTGGGAGGAAGCGGACTCTCAGACAGCCTTGCCGACCCCTAAGCGTTTTTGCGATTTTTTTTCGGCTTTTGATCAGGATCAACGCCGGCACATTCCATGACTGATTATATCATCCCCGGTGAAACCTGCCCCCATCCGTGCCGGGGGAGGCGTTGCCTCCCTATAGTGTGTTGAGAACCCGGATACAGAGCATGACCTGTTGCAGCAAAACCCATTCCCGCCTTTTCCAGGTTCCAGCAGGGCCTTCGGAAAAGGGCCGGCAAACGGGGCCCGGCTCACCCGCCGGACTGATGCTGTTGTTGGTGCTGGCGCTTCTGTGTCAGGGGCTTGTGCCGGCGCTGGCGCCGCTGGTGTCACGGGCTGCCGGGCTGCCGCATGGTTTGATTACGGCTCTATCCTTGATTTGCGGTCCCCAAGGAATTTCGGAGGGAATCTCGGGGGGAATTTGGGAGGGAAATTCAGAGAGGTCTGTTTCTGGTGATGACGCGCCGTCTTCACCGGGAGGACAGAGCCCCTGCGGCGGCTGTTGTCTGTTCAGCGGTCCACTCCTGCCGCTGCCTGCCGGGGGAGTGGGACTGTTTGCCCTGGTGGGCAAATCGCAGGGGATGTCGGTTCTGGGAGCCATCAGGCGGGACAGCGTCAAATATGCCCTTTGCGGCCGGGGGCCGCCTGACAGGGTCCAGAGGGAATTGTGACGGGCTGGGAAAACACTCAAAAAATACTTAGGGGGACGGCGATCTTTTCTGTTTTTTATGATTTCGGGTTCTGGTTTTGGGGGGCAACCGGATCCAGTTCTTATGGGCGAAATACAGAATCATTGCCCCGGCGAGAGACAGCATCAGCAGCAAAACCAGCGGATACCCGTAATAAAAATTTAGCTCAGGCATGTTCCAGGGGGAAATCTGCGCATTGAAGTTCATGCCATAAAGCCCGGCGATGAACCCCAAAGGCATGAATATGGTGGCAAACAGGGTAAGCACCTTCATCACCTCATTCATTTTGTGACTGATGCTTGACAGATATAAATCCATCAGCCCCGAGGCGCGTTCGCGATGGGTTTCCAGAATGTCCAGAAGCTGAATGGCATGATCCAGACAGTCCCGGAAATAGGGAATGGTGCGTTCTTCGATCAGGCTTCTGTCGTCCTGCATCATCTGGCGCAGCATTTCCCGCTGGGGCCACAGGACCCTTCTGAGGGTCAGAAGATCCCGCCGCACATGGTGAATCCCTTCAATGAGGTCCTCGGTCGGATCGTCAAGGACCCGTGTTTCAAGCCTGTCAATGGTGTCGCTGAATTTTTCCAGGACCGGAAAATAGCCGTCCACGACGGCATCAAGCAGGGCATAGGCCAGATAGTCAACACCATACTGGCGAATTCGCCCCCCGGCTTTGCGCAGGCGGTGCCGGACGGGATCGAAACAGTCTCCCGGACGC
>NZ_CP040517.1:112500-187500 GCF_005849285.1 Luteithermobacter gelatinilyticus
GTCCTTGAGTAGGGCGGGACACGTGAAATCCTGTCTGAACATGGGGGGACCACCCTCCAAGCCTAAGTACTCCTATGCGACCGATAGCGCACAAGTACCGTGAGGGAAAGGTGAAAAGCACCCCGATAAGGGGAGTGAAACAGAACCTGAAACCGTATGCTTACAAGCAGTCGGAGGAGCCATGAGCTCTGACGGCGTACCTTTTGTATAATGGGCCAACGACTTAATATATGATGCGAGCTTAAGCCGTTAGGTGTAGGCGCAGCGAAAGCGAGTCTGAACAGGGCGTTTGAGTATCATGTATTAGACCCGAAACCGAGTGATCTAGTTATGGGCAGGCTGAAGGTGCGGTAACACGCACTGGAGGGCCGAACCCACTTCTGTTGAAAAAGAACGGGATGACCTGTGACTAGGGGTGAAAGGCCAATCAAACTCGGAGATAGCTGGTTCTCCGCGAAATCTATTTAGGTAGAGCGTTGGATGATTACCGCCGGGGGTAGAGCACTGGATGGATGCGGGGGGCGCGAGCTTTACCAATTCTAACCAAACTCCGAATACCGGTGAGTACAGTCCAGCAGACACACTGTGGGTGCTAAGGTCCGCAGTGGAGAGGGAAACAGCCCTGACCAACAGCTAAGGTCCCTAAATCATGTCTAAGTGGGAAAGCAAGTGAGAAGGCCAAAACAACCAGGAGGTTGGCTTAGAAGCAGCCACCCTTTAAAGAAAGCGTAACAGCTCACTGGTCTAATAGCCATCTCGCAGCGAAGATGTAACGGGGCTCAAGACATGTACCGAAGCTTTGGGTTTACTCCTTTGGAGTAAGCGGTAGCGGAGCGTTCCGTAAGCCAGTGAAGGGCGACCTGCGAGGGCGCCTGGAGGTATCGGAAGTGCGAATGTTGGCATGAGTAGCGATAAAGAGGGTGAGAGACCCTCTCGCCGAAAGTCCAAGGGTTCCTGCGTAAAGCTAATCTGCGCAGGGTTAGCCGGCCCCTAAGGCGAGGCCGAAAGGCGTAGTCGATGGGAACTCAGTTTAATATTACTGGGCCTGGCGGGATGTGACGGATCGCGTAAGTTGTCTTGTCTGATCGGATTGACAAGGCCGCGAAGCGGTCCCAGGAAATAGCCCCGCCGTATAGACCGTACCCTAAACCGACACAGGTGGACAGGTAGAGCATACCAAGGCGCTTGAGAGAACGATGTTGAAGGAACTCGGCAAATTGCCTCCGTAACTTCGGGAGAAGGAGGCCCTCCATGAAGGCAACTTTATGGAGGGGGCACAGACCAGGGGGTGGCGACTGTTTACTAAAAACACAGGGCTCTGCGAAGCCGCAAGGCGACGTATAGGGTCTGACGCCTGCCCGGTGCCGGAAGGTTAAAAGGAGGTGTGCAAGCACCGAATTGAAGCCCCGGTAAACGGCGGCCGTAACTATAACGGTCCTAAGGTAGCGAAATTCCTTGTCGGGTAAGTTCCGACCTGCACGAATGGCGTAACGACTTCCCCACTGTCTCCAACATCGACTCAGCGAAATTGAATTGCCCGTGAAGATGCGGGCTACCCGCGGTTAGACGGAAAGACCCCGTGCACCTTTACTACAACTTCAGAGTGATAATGGATATGTTATGTGTAGGATAGGTGGGAGGCTTTGAAGCGCGTGCGCCAGTTCGCGTGGAGCCGTTGGTGAAATACCACCCTTAACCTGTCTATTATCTAACCGCGACCCGTGAAGCCGGGTCCGGGACCCTCTGTGGTGGGTAGTTTGACTGGGGCGGTCGCCTCCCAAAGAGTAACGGAGGCGCGCGATGGTAGGCTCAGGCTGGTCGGAAATCAGCTGTGAGAGTGCAATGGCATAAGCCTGCCTGACTGCGAGACTGACAAGTCGAGCAGAGACGAAAGTCGGTCATAGTGATCCGGTGGTCCCGCGTGGAAGGGCCATCGCTCAACGGATAAAAGGTACGCCGGGGATAACAGGCTGATACTGCCCAAGAGCTCATATCGACGGCAGTGTTTGGCACCTCGATGTCGGCTCATCTCATCCTGGGGCTGGAGCAGGTCCCAAGGGTTTGGCTGTTCGCCAATTAAAGAGGTACGCGAGCTGGGTTTAGAACGTCGTGAGACAGTTCGGTCCCTATCTGCCGTGGGCGCAGGAGAATTGAGAGGAGCTGTCCCTAGTACGAGAGGACCGGGATGGACACACCTCTGGTGGACCTGTTGTGGCGCCAGCCGCACTGCAGGGTAGCTATGTGTGGAAGGGATAACCGCTGAAAGCATCTAAGCGGGAAGCCCCCCTCAAGATAAGTTCTCCCCTGAGAGCCGTGGAAGACCACCACGTTGATAGGCCGGGTGTGGAAGTGTGGCAACACATGAAGCTAACCGGTACTAATTACTCAATCGGCTTGATCCATCACCGTCATGAACAGAGATGAGATTATCTGATCTCTACAGACGCTCACACACAAAACGGAACATAATCAGAGCATACACAAACCCGATGTTTTTAATTGACCTGGTGATCGTAACGCCTGTGTCCCACCCGGCTCCATCCCGAACCCGGAAGTGAAACCAGGTTGTGCCGATGGTACTTCGTCTTAAGACGCGGAAGAGTAGGTCGTCGCCAGGTCTATTAAAAACATCGGACCCCAAGACAAACCCAGTCACAATGTCAAAAAACAAAACAAGCGGCCCAAAGCCGCTTTTTTTGTCCCAACAACGCTCTCCCGCGCGCCAGGCTTGCGGGCAAGCGATAGGCCAGTTAGCTTAACCACGGGGGAAGCACCCCCCAGCCCTGGCTCCCCCAGGGCGAAAAGATAAAAAAGCTTCAGGTCCCCTGAAGCGGAAAACAGAAAAAACCTCGGCTCCCCCGAGGCGGAAAATAAAGTGCCGGGCAACGTCCGGAACCATGCACTCAAGCAGCAAAGCGGTAGTGCGATTAAAGTGACGCGGGGTGGAGCAGCCCGGTAGCTCGTCAGGCTCATAACCTGAAGGTCGTAGGTTCAAATCCTACCCCCGCAACCAATAAAGCCCGTTATCTCAATGAGATAGCGGGCTTTCCCGTTCTGAAGGCCAGGATTTGAAATGGCTGAGGTAAGCTAACGGTAAGCGAACGCCAGAGTCAGATGTCTTTGATCTCTTTTTCGATTAGCTTGAATTTTGACCTAACCTGATCGGCGTAGTAGAAGTCCAGAAGCTCCTCTTTGGTTAGAGTGAATTGTGAAAAGGTTGGGTCGGAAAGGGGTTCCCTTTTTGCTTTATTTGTGATTCAAGATAGGGGCTGGATAAGGAGGCCAGTCTCTATGCCGAAAGTGCTTGATCAGGATTTGCGTGACCGCGTTATTGATGCGGTTCTTGTTGAGGGGATGAGCCGCCGTGGAGCAGCAGCGCGCTACGGCGTCAGTGCCTCCACCGCTGTGAAGTGGTTGCAGGCCGTGACACAGGACAAACGCCGCCATCCTGTTGGTACAGGTGGGCATCGCCCTTCAGCCCTGCCTGCTGTACAGGACTGGCTTGTGACCCGGATCGAAGAACAACCAGACCTTACCCTTGAAGCTCTGTGTGGCCTTTTACAGGATGAGCATGGTGTTCGTGCAGACCCGGGCATGCTTTCCCGCTTTTTCCGCACGATCGGTATCAGCTTCAAAAAAAACCGTATTCGCCAACGAGCAGGACAGGCCTGATATTGCCTTCAGGCGTCAACAGTGGAAGAAATACCAGAAGCGGATCACATCTGAACGACTTGTCTTTGTCGATGAGACCTGGGCCAAGACCAATATGACCCCCACCCATGGCTGGAGCCCAAGGGGCCGGCCTTTGAAGGCCCAGGCACCGGGGGGGCACTGGTTGACCATGACCTTCATTGCAGCACTGCGTCATGACGGCATCACGGCGCCATGTGTCTTCGACGGCCCCATCAACGCGGAACGCTTCCTCGCATGGGTGAAACAGTTCCTCGTGCCAACCCTGAAGCCTGGCGATGTCGTGATCCTCGACAATCTCTCGTCCCATAAAGGCAAGGCTGTCAGGGAGGCGATCCGGAACGCTGGCGCAAGGATGTTCTTCCTGCCGCCCTATAGCCCGGACCTCAACCCCATCGAACAGGTCTTTGCCAAACTCAAACGACTGCTAAGGAAGGCAAAGGAAAGAACCAAGGAAGCAACATGGAAACGCATTGGGACACTCCTCAATGAATTTTCACCGCAGGAATGCGCCAACTATCTCAGAAATGCAGGTTATGCGTAAACCTATTAACAAAAGACTCTAGCGCTGTGGCTTCTACAGCTGCCGGGCCCCTGCCTTAAGGTCGATCCCCCCAAGCGAACAAAGGCGGGGCCCGTCAATTTAGTGGCAGATGGTCTATTTGCTCAGCCAGCTAGCGATGATCTCCGTAGAAGGTACGCTGCCAGTATGGATGACTTTTTCGTCACAAACCACAGCCGGGGTACTCATAACGCCGTATCTCATAATCGATTCAGGATTGGTTTCATGGGTAAGTTCGATCTCGGTTCCAGATTTCAGTGCAACTGCTTCAATAAGCTCAGCGGTTTTCTGGCATTTGGCACAGCCACTGCCCAGTACTTTGAATTTTTTCATGAAGTGGTCCTTATAAAAACGGGGTGAACAAGTTGAAGACCCATCCTACAACGCTGAAGGAGAGTAATAACAATATAAACAGGATCACGAGCAATCGCCATTGCATCACTTGCTTCAGCAGGACAAATTCCGGAAAACTCGCGGCGACTGTGCTCATGCAGAAGGCAAGAGTTGTGCCAACAGGCAAGCCCTTGAGGATGAGACTTTCCATGACTGGAATTACGCCAGTAGCATTGGAATAAAGCGGAATGCCTAGTAATACTGCGCCTGGCACAGACCACCATTGTCCACCACCCAAGTGGGCTTCTATCCAGCCATCAGGAACGAAACCATGCAGGGTCGCGCCGAGGCCAACACCCACAATCACCCATTTCCAGACCAGCCTGAAGATATCCAAAGTTTCATCTTTGGCAAAATCATGCCTTTCTTTGAGGCTTAACTTTGGAGCGGCATCAATATTTGAGGAATTCGCAGTCTGACTTTGAGCTTGTTCAAGTGCTTTTTTTGCAAAATCCTGAAGCCAGCGTTCAGCTTTGATCATATCCAGGAATATACCTCCCAGAATGCCTACAAACATACCTACCAGTACATAGAGCAAGGTAAACTTCCAGCCCAGCAGGCTGAGCAGCAAAAGTACGGCCACTTCATTGATAAGTGGAGAGGTCAGCAGGAAAGCCATGGTAATACCAACAGGAATCCCGGCGGAAGTAAAACCAAGGAAGACAGGTATGCTGGAACAGGAACAAAAGGGAGTGACCGCTCCAAAACCAGAGGCCATAACATAACCAAACCCACGGGTTTTGCCCGCAAGGAAGTCACGTACTCTTTCCACCCTGAGTGAAGCGCGCAAAAGCGCTATCACATAGATCATTACAATCAACAGAGCGAAGATTTTAGTGGTGTCCTCAACAAAAAAATGGAGTGCGCTGCCTAGTTTAGTGTCCGAAGACAGGCCCGCAAGATCATAAATCAGCCAAGTGGCGAGGTCTGTAAATATCTGAAACATGATATCTTATCCCGGAAACCAATGCCGTGTTCGGTTGGCGATGGCCACCAGAGACAGCATGACAGGCACTTCCACCAGCACCCCGACAACTGTAGCCAGTGCTGCCCCTGAATGCAGTCCGAACAGGGAAATGGCCACGGCGACCGCCAGTTCGAAGAAATTGGAGGTGCCGATCAAGCAGGCAGGTGCTGCAATGTTATGGGGCAACTTCAGGAATTTGGCCGCGCCATAGGCAATTACGAAAATCCCGTAAGTCTGAATCAACAGCGGGAGGGCGATTAGGACAATAGTCTGGGGTTGGGCAAGGATCACTTCCGCCTGAAACCCGAAAAGAAGCACCACGGTAGCCAGCAGCCCAAGGATTGACCAGGGCTTAAGTGTCCGGGTGAAGAGTTCAATCCGGTGTCCATCTGATTTGTGTTCAAGCAGGCGCCGGGTGAAGACGCCTGCCCCTAACGGCAATACCACATAAAGAACGACTGATAGGAGCAGGGTTTCCCATGGGACATGGATATTGCTCACGCCCAGCAGGAAGGCAGCGATGGGGGCAAAAGCAAAAACCATGATCACATCATTCACCGAGACCTGTACCAAAGTATAGTTGGGGTCCCCCTTGGTGAGCTGACTCCAGACAAAGACCATGGCGGTACAGGGGGCGACCCCCAGCAGGATCATTCCGGCGATATATTCCCCGGCGGTTTGCGGATCGACCCAGTCCGCAAACACAACGCGGAAGAACAGCCAACCCAGCGCCGCCATGGTGAAGGGCTTGATCAGCCAGTTGACGATAAGGGTCAGCGCCAATCCCTTGGGCTTTTTACCGATGTCCTTCATGGCGGAAAAATCAATCTGCACCATCATGGGATAGATCATGACCCAGATGAACACGGCCACCACAAGATTGACATGAAAGACTTCCAGGGCGGCAATAATAGTGAAAACGCTGGGAACAAAATTACCAAGCGCTACGCCACTTATGATGCAGAGACCTACCCACAGGGACAGGTAACGTTCGAACAAACCCATTTTATTTCCTTATGTTTGATTTCGGGGCCAGCTTCTTTAAAAGATCTGACAGCTCCTCCGCGGTAAGAGAATTAATATCCTCTGTTAAAAGGGAGCTGATACTGTTTTCCAGAAGCTCAATGATTTCTGTAAAGGCGGCATCGGTTGTCGGGCCTATCTGGGCATTCCTGCCCGGGTCCGGTAGACCCCAATGTCCTTTCACCGCGTTTCCCAGCCAGATCGGGCAGCTTTCACCTGCCGCCTGGTCACAAACAGTGATAACGATATCGGGAGCATATTCACTGATATCATTCCAACTTTTACTGGTCAGATCGTCGGTGCTGTAGCCTTTCTGATGGAGATAATGGAGGGTAAGTGGATTCACGAAGCCTGCCGGATGGCTTCCAGCGCTGGTAACCTGGACTTTTTCGGCCCGCAGTTTCCGCGCGAGCTGCCGGGTTATAGCTTCCGCTAAAATACTTCGACAGGCATTATGGGTACACAGGAATAACAGCTTCATGACTTTTGCTCATTTGGGAACTTGTAGGTTTAGCGGGGCTGCGGGCAACGGATCTCGGCTCGTTCCGGTCGATCTCCCATGTTATTCAACTTCATCAATGGCTTTTCGAGGAGGTGGATGTTCTGTTCGGTTGTTTGCTGAAGGGTTATAACTGCCCAAGGGGGAAGGTCAGGATTAAGACTGTAGAAATTCCATATTCCCTGCCGCCGATCCCGAAGGATACCGCATTGTTTTAACTGGGACAGATGACGAGAGATTTTAGGCTGGATCTCTGACAAAGCCTCGGTGAGTTCGCAAACACAAAGCTCTCCTTCCTGCTGGATAAGCATCAGGATACTCAGCCGTGTTTCGTCGGCAAGGCATTTGAAAAACTGCAAGGGGGTCATGATGAGCTTTTCCGTTAATCATATACGGGAAAACATATATATGAAAAAACGTATATGTAAAGTGAAAAAGTGTGAACTAGCTTTTTTCGGCTGTCATGCACAGTCCCACACTGCGGCAATCGGGATACACGTCCGGTTTTTGCAGATAAACCTCCGCCTGTTGCACCCGGGGGGAGCGGAAACAGAGTTTCAGAATTTCTTCACACAGGGTTTCCTGAAGATTGAAATGACGATCCCGAACCAGATCCCGGATCTCGTCACGCAGAAAGTCATAGTCCAGAACTTCGGAAATATCGTCCCGGGCGGGGGGAACATCGCTGAGCGTGAGGGTGACATTGATCAACACCCGTTGGCGTGCCTGGCGCTCAAAGTCATGAATCCCGATGGAGGCCTCACACACGAAATCCCGCAGTCGGATTTCCCGGCGGCGGATTTTGTACTCAGTCATGGGGGGTGGTCTCCTTGCCGGCGGTCGGGTTTGGGGGAGCCGGTCTGTTATGGCCCGGTAGTGTTCCCAGGAGGTCTTCGGCAATCCGGGCCACATCCCGGTTGAGCCGCAGATTTTTCTGTCCCCCGTCCAGCGGCAGCACCGCCGCATTGATGGAGGGCGTGCGGATCAGGTGCAGGCAGCTGGTGGCGATATCCTCGGGCGTCGGTGCCTGTCGGTTCAGGTTGAGCCCCCCGGCCAGAGTGAAATTTTCTTCACTTTGGTCACCGCTGAGCAGGGTCAGGCCCGGCGCAAGACCATTGACCCGGACCCGCGGGGCCAGCGCCATGGCCAGGGTTTCGGTCGCCCCCAGCAGGCCATATTTACTGAGGCTGTAGGTGAAAAAGTCCGGATTCATGGCAAACACGCTGCTGTCAATGATGTTAATGACACTGCCCCGGCGGTCCTCGCCCAGCGCCCGGTACAGCCCCCGCGCCAGTTGCAGCGGGGCGCGCAGATTGACATTCATATGGCCTTCGAAGCTGTTCCGGGTGAAATTAAACGCCGTGTCGTCGGCAAAGCGCGAGGCATTGTTGATGACATGTTCAAGCGGCGGGGCGCCGCTGTCCCGGATTAGGGCGGGGATCAGGTTGTCCACCTCGTGAGCATCGCCGAGATCGGCCTGGATCAGCTGTGCGGACCCGCCCTGTTCCCGGATGTCCCGGGCCGTTTGCTCCGCGTCATTCTGTGAGTGGTGATAATGCAGATGAATATGGTATCCGGCCCGGGCCAGGGTAAGGGCGATAACGCGTCCGATCCGTTTTGCGGCGCCGGTGATAAGGATGCTGCTGGTCATGATAGGTCCCTGAAATTTTTATCAGAATACCCTTGAGCGCGATACAGATTCAAGAGGCTTTGCGGAAGGTTGGGGCCGTGCAGGCCAGCCCCGGTTTTTCCAGGGCCTGTTTCAGGGCAGGTCAAGGTCGTTAATGGACATGTCGGCGCGTTTCCACCAGGGTATGGCGGGGCCGTCATACTGCCCCATGTTCAGGGCCTTGTCCGGGTCGCCTGAGAAAACCACCGTATTGGTGGGGGTTTCTTCGATTTCAAGCCGGGTGCAGCGCATGCCGTTCTGTTCCGCGGCCAGAAAGGCGCTGATCTTGGCGAACATACAGGCGGCCAGCGCCTCGGTGGTGGGATCTCCCGGCGTGATCAGCAGATAACGCAGGTTTTCCGGCTCCCGCTCGCGGAAATAGTCGAGCAACGGGTCGCGGCTGGCCAGATGCAGACTGTGATCCACATGGCCGTCAATCCAATCATGCCAGCGCTTTTTCATCTGCCGGAAGGAGGCCGCCATGTTGCTGCCCCCATCCAGTGCATCGTTGCCGTCATAAACCAGCGTCACCTTGACATATTCATTGTGGCCGTGGGGGATGACGCAGGGGCTGCCTTTCAAACTGTAGAGCCGGTGGCCCATGGAATAGCGCCGGGTAAAGCAAATCTCAAACATTGGGGTTCTGTTATTCCAAATTCGGAACTGTTAATCCTGCCTGCTTGATATATCAGGCGGGGCTCAGAGTCAAAGAGAGAGTGCGGACAAATTTCCATGAGACGGGGGCCTGTGGCTCATCCGGTTCCGGTTTGAGGGGCTGGTCCGCTCCATTGCCGCCCTTAATCGCCGAGACGGTATCCGCCCGGTTCGGTAATCAATAGTGTTGCGTGGCTGGGATCGGGTTCGATTTTTTGGCGCAACCGGTAAATATGGGTCTCCAGCGTATGGGTGGTCACCCCGGCATTATACCCCCAGACCTCGTCCAGCAGAACCTCCCGGCCGACCGGGTTGCCGCCGGCCCGTTTCAGATATTTCAGAATATTGGTTTCCTTTTCCGTCAGCCGCACCTTTTCCCCGGTAGTTTCATGCGTCATCAGCTTTTCGCCGGGTTTAAACAGATAGGGTCCGATGACAAAGGAGGCGTCCTCGCTGATGGAATGTTGTCTGAGATGCGCCCGGATACGCGCCAGAAGCACGCCGAAGCGGAACGGTTTGGTCACATAGTCATTGGCGCCGGCGTCCAGGCCCAGAATGGTGTCCGCCTCGGAATCATTGGCGGTCAGCATGATGATCGGGATTTTGACATTGGCCTTACGCAACATGCGGCAGATTTCCCGCCCGTCAATGTCCGGCAGTCCCACATCCAGAAGAACCAGATCAAAATTGTCGTCCCGGGCCGCCTTGAGGCCATCCATGCCGGTGCCGGCTTCTGTCGTTTCGAATTCTTCATGAAAGGACAGTTGCTCGGCCAGAACGTGCCGCAAATCCGCGTCGTCATCCACAATCAGGATACGATATGTCTGGGCCATGATGAATTTTCCCTTTAAACTGTTCTTTTTTCATAAGTCGCATTATATAAACTTACGACGATCAGTAAAACAGAGTTTTGGATAACAATATGGGACCCCGACCCCCGGCATCAACAGGACATCACCCGGAAAAGCTTTTGGATCACAACATTGTGAAGGTGGAACGGGCAGCGGCGGAGTTACGTCGCGGGCGGCCGGTGCTGATCAAAACCGACGATGAAGCCGTCCTTATGGCCTCGGCGGAACTGATTGGGGAGCCGCGGTTGGACCAGTTCCGGGCGTTAAGTTCACAGGCGCCAGTGGTGGGGCTGACCTATAACCGGGCCAATATCCTGAAAATTTCTCCCCGTTCGGGCGATGTGGCGCTGGTGGATATCACCGCCCATATCAACAGTGCCGCCATCCAGAGCATGGCTGATCCTGCTGATGATCTGTCCCGCCCGTTGCTGGGGCCGTTCCGGGTGGCGGACCGTTCGGCCGGGCCAGCTCATGAGGCGGGCCTGAAACTGTGTAAAATTGCCCGGCTGTTGCCGGCGGCGGTTTTTTCCGGGCGGGTTGAGCCGGATATATTGCAGGCACAAGGGGTTCTGGGGGTCACGGCGGCAGAGGTAATGGCCTATGATGTGCGGGATGCGGCGGCCCTGAAAATGGTGACGTCGGCCCATGTGCCACTGGCGGGAGCGGAGCAGACCACGATGATCGCCTTTCGTCCGGATGATGGCGGCACGGAACATTTCGCCATCCTGATCGGAGACCCCAATCGTCATGATCCGGTGCTGGCGCGCATTCATTCGGAATGTTTTACCGGAGATCTTCTGGGCAGCCTGAAATGCGATTGCGGCGAACAAATGCGCGGTGCCATCAAATTCATGCAGAAGGCGGGTGGCGGGGTGCTGCTCTATCTGGCGCAGGAGGGACGCGGCATCGGCCTGATCAATAAACTCAGGGCCTATCATCTTCAGGATCAGGGATTTGATACGGTAGACGCCAATGAACGGCTGGGGTTCCTCAGTGACGAGCGGATTTTTGAACCGGCGGCACAGATGCTGAAACTCATGGGTTTTTCCCAGGTGCGGCTGCTGACCAATAATCCGGACAAGGTGGCCGGGCTTGAAGCCTGTGGCATTACGGTCACGGAACGGGTGGCGCATAAATTTCCGGCTAACGCCCATAATGATTTCTATTTGCGGACCAAGAAAAAACGCTCCGGCCATCTGCTCTAAGAGATATATCGTGGAGAGCGTTGTTTCCGCGCGCCCTGGCAACCACGGCCCTTGGTAACTACGGAATGTCATCTACCCTGTTTGAGGTTTTTATTTCGGAGAGCCGGCGTCATCAACGAGCCCCCTGCCATATATCTTGGGAAAGGGGGGCGGCGCTTCGGGTCAGGTTCCCACCTGTTTTTCTACAACAGGTTATGTTTTTTCAGCTGGTGGCGCAGCTGGTGGTAGGTCAGGTTGAGATAGACGGCCGTGTCCCGCTGATTGTGTTTATTGGCCTTGAGCGCCTGTTCCAGCAGGTCTTTCTCGACCCGGCTTAGGGTTTCATAATAATCGGTGGGCCCCAGGGGGGGCGGAGATGATGCCGGACGTCGGGAGGGGGAGGCTGCGGTGACGGGTGAGGTGAGGTCATTCGGGGCTGTTGTGGGCTGGCTTCCCTCCCTTCGCCTGGCCCGGCCATTGCTATCCGGCCGCCAGGGAGACTGGAACGGATCCAGGACCATATGGTGCACCGGTTCAGTTTCATCTTCCGCGTGATAGACGGCGCGTTCCACCACATTACGCAATTCGCGGATATTGCCCGGCCAGTCATACTCCATCATCGCTTCTATCATATTCTCGGAAAACCCCGGAAAACTGCTCCAGCCGCATTCACGCGCCACCCTCTGGCCGAAATGAAAGGCCAGCAGCAGAATATCCTCCCGCCGGGCTCTGAGCGGTGGCAGCGTGATCACGTCCAGCGCCAGTCGGTCAAGCAGGTCGTGACGGAACCGGCCCGCCTCGGCCGCTGCCGGCAGATCCACATTGGTGGCCCCGATCAGGCGCACATCCACCTGTAACACCTTGTTGCCACCCACCCGCTGAAAGCTGCCATATTCGGTAATCCGCAGGATTTTTTCCTGAGCAGCCGGGGAAATAGTGGCGATTTCATCCAGAAACAGCGTGCCTTCATGGGCTTCCTCGAACCGGCCAATGCGGCGCGTGGCAGCGCCGGTAAAGGCGCCGGCCTCATGACCAAACAGTTCCGAATCCAGCAGGCTTTCGGTCAGCGCCGCACAATTGACCTGGAGAAAGTTTTTTTCCCAGCGTGGAGAGAGGAAATGCAGCCGCGCGGCAATGAGTTCCTTGCCGGTGCCCCGCTCGCCGATCACCAGTACCGGGCGATCGTGCCGGGCGGCTCGGGACACCTGGTCCAGCACTTCGAGAAAAGCCGGGCTTTCCCCGATAATATTCTGATCCTGGGGGGAAGATATGATCATTTCTTACTCTTTAGGAAAAATCACTAACAAGTAGCGTAATTTATCATTTTTTCAAAAGCAAGAAAAAATCTTCTTCTATATAATATCTTTTAAATTCAATGAGTTGGTTTGTTTTTCACAGATCTGGCACGTTTTCTGCAATTACCAACCCCGAAAAGAGTGGTAGCAGGTTTTCAAGCTATTTGGAGAAAGAACATGGGCATTTTTACCCGCCTCAGTGACATTGTGAATTCCAACATCAACCATATTCTGGACAAGGCCGAAGATCCGGCAAAGATGATCCGTCTGATGATCCAGGAAATGGAGGATACCCTGGTGGAAGTCCGGTCTTCTGCGGCACGTGTCATTGCCGACCGTAAGGAGCTGGAACGGAATCTGAACCGGCTGACCCAGGCCCAGGAAGAATGGTATGCCAAGGCCGAACTGGCGCTCAGCAAGGACCGGGAGGATCTGGCCAATGCGGCGCTCCGGGAGCGGGCCAAGCTGGAGGAAATGGCCAGGGATCTGGAAAATGACCGGGAGCCGCTGGAAGAGGCGCTCGCCAAATATGAAGCCGACATTATTTCCCTGGAATCCAAAATCAAGGAAGCCAAGGCCAAACAAAAGTCGCTGATCGAACGGCAGCAGTCCGCCACCAGCCAGCTCAAGGTGCGCCAGCGCCTGTATGACAACCGGATCGAGGACGTCATGGTCCGTTTTAACCAGATGGAGCGGCGGGTTGAGGAAACGGAAAGCCGGGTGGAAGCCGCGGATCTTGGACGGGAAAAAAGCCTGAGCGAAGAGTTTGCTGACCTGGAGGCCGAGCAGAAAGTGGCCGAGGAACTGGCGGCGCTGAAGGCACGCCTGTCCAAAGGCAAGGATGGCGGCAAGGCCGACAAGAAAAAATAACCCGCTGGGGCCCGCACCGCGGGTCTTGGCTCGCCACGGGGTAATCCCTGCGTTATCCTGATCGGCGCTTCGGGGATATAGCATAAGGAAAGGTCGATTTTATGGCTGAATTATTTGGCATTCTTTTTCTGACAATCTGTGCGCCGCTGTGGATTGTTCTGCATTATGTCACGAAATGGAAATCCTCCAAATCGCTGACCAGTGAAGACGAGAAAATCCTGAGCGAGCTGTATGACAGCGCGGAACAGATTGAAAGCCGTCTGAACAATATCGAGCGCATCCTGGATGCGGAATCCCCGGACTGGAGGAGAGGTCAATGAGCCGTTATCGCGATCCCCACCCCCCGCGCTACAACAAGTTCTATCTGGATAAACGCAACGGCAAGATTGCCGGTGTCTGTGCGGGGCTGGCCGATTATTTCGGTTTGGACGTCACCCTGATTCGGATTGTCACCCTGATCTGCCTGTTCTTTTTCGGACCGGTGATCCTGGTCGGGTATATCTTGCTGGCGTGGCTGGTTGATCCGCGTCCCGATGACCTGTTTCATTCGGAAAAGGAAAGCGAGTTTTGGAAAAATGTGCGGGTCAAGCCCCATAATACGGTGCGCGACATTCGCCATAAGTTTCGCGAAATTGAACGCCGACTGAGGGCGGCGGAGGCTCATATCACCAGCCGGGAATACAAACTCCAGAAAGAATTCCGTGATCTGGAAGACAATAACAAATAAAGACCAAGAGAGAGGGGCGGGCCCCGGCTCGTCCCGCAAGAGAAACCATCATGACATACAGATATAACAGATACGATACCTATGAAGACAGCTTCCCCCCGGGCGGGCGTCGGCTTTACAAGAACAGCCTTAAAGGCAAGATCTGCGGCGTGTTTGCCGGCCTGGGGGACTATCTTGGCATCAATGCCGCCCTGCTGCGGATCCTGGGGCTGATTGCCCTGTTGTTTGTTGGCCCCGTTGTGATCCTCGGCTATCTGGTGATGGCGTTGGTGCTGACAGACCAGCCTCACCGGTTCTATCGCTAGACGGAGTTGCGAATTTCGGCACGAACCTACGGAAAGGGAGGGTAAGGTGAACGTTTTTGAAATGGTTGTCATTCTGGTGGGGATCGGGGCAATCGCCAGCCTCGGCCGAGAATGGATCAAGGCCAAAAGAAGCGGAGTGCGGCTGGACCTGGATGAGCTGGCCCATGATCTGGGCCTTGATGACGGATATTACGACAAACAACAGATCAAACCGTATCTGGAACGGATTGAACGGCTGGAGGAACGGATCAAGGTGCTGGAACGCATCGTGACGGATCGCGAAAGCCGTCTGGCCGCCGAAATTGACCGGCTGGCCTGACCATGCACACAAAACCAGGCCCGATATGGCGGGCCCGGGAAGAGAGACCGGAATTACGCCAGGAGAAAAATGATGGAAGATGTGCTGACCGAGCTAATTGTTGTCCCGGCCAACGATAACCCCACCCGGGGCGTGCTGAAAGCCGGGGACCGGGAATTTCCCTGCGCACTGGGGAAAAAGGGGCTGGCGCTCGCTAAACGGGAAGGGGATCACAAAACCCCCATCGGACAATTTCCCTTAAGGAGCGTTTTTTATCGCTATGATAAGTTGTCTAAGCCGATTTATACCCGGGTGCCCATGCTGGCCATACTGAAGGAAGATGGCTGGTGTGACGATCCCAGAGACGCCGCTTACAACCAGCCGGTGATGCTGCCCTATCACGCGCGCGCCGAACGGCTATGGCGGGAAGATGATCTTTATGACGTGCTGGTGGTGCTGGGCCATAATGACAATCCGGTCCGGCCCGGGGAAGGCAGTGCGATTTTCCTGCATGTGGCGCGGCAGAAGGGTCGGGACGACTTTGAAGGCACAGAAGGGTGTGTGGCGCTGCGCAAGGAGGATCTGCTGGAACTGTTGCCGGCCCTATCGCCCGAGACAACTTTAAAGGTGATCAGCCACTGATAGCGGTTTTCTCTACCCCCAGAATTTCTAGCTTATTGGAGATTTCATGCTTATTGGACCATGCGTCTGATATCTTCCGACTTCCCGGCCCCTTTCCAGGGCGCCGGGCTTTTTTTTATTGTGTGGCGTGATGGAGCAACCTATTCACAATTCACTCTAAACCGTTGCCCGAAAATGGCGGTGCCGAGGCGCACATGGGTGGCGCCCAGGGCGATGGCGGTCTCATAATCATTGCTCATGCCCATGGACAGTTCTTTAAGCCCGTGCCGGGCAGCAATCTTTTTCAGTAGCGCGAAATGCGGTGCCGGGTCTTCGTCTGCCGGCGGAATGCACATCAGGCCGACGACCGGCAGGTTCAGCTCTTCTTTGCAGAAGGCGATGAAATCGTCGGCCTCCCGCGGCGCGATACCGGCTTTCTGGGCTTCCTCACCGGTATTGATCTGAATGAAAAGGTCACGCCTTATCCCTTCCTCTTCGAACAGCCGCGCCAGCGTGCGGGCCAGTTTCGGCCGGTCCAGCGTTTCAATCACATCAAACAGACGCACCGCCTGCCGGGCCTTGTTGCTTTGCAGTGGGCCGATCAGGTGTAGTTCCGTATCGGGAAAACGGTCTTTCAGCGCGGGCCATTTGGCGGCCGCTTCCTGAACCCGGTTTTCCCCGAAACGGCGCTGTCCCGCCTGAAGCACTGGCGTAATGACGTCAGCGTCGTGGGTTTTGGAAACCGCCACCAGCCGCACGCTGCTCGGCGGACGTCCGGCGGCTTTTTCGGCCGCGGCAATTTTCTCAAGAACCGTTTCGAGAGCGGTGGTCAAGGTGAATATCCTGCTGTATAGAGAAACCATGTCTTATGCGCGTCAGACCCTATCAGACATTGCTCGAAAGCTCAACGCCCGAAAGTTCGTCAATCGGAAGCCGCGGGACGGGGCGGCCCGGACGCTGCCTTTCGGAGCGGCAATGTTTTTAAGTGATGCCCGAACGGTGCCCGATCCGCGGGTGGTGATCGAACGGCTGCCGCCGGACAGCGTGGTGGTGTTGCGGGATTATGATCACCCGGCGCGGCAGGATCTGGCGCGGGATTTGGCGGCTGTATGTCGGCAAGGGGGGCATTATTTCCTGGTGGGCGCGGATGTGGCGTTGGCCCGGTCGGTAGGCGCGGACGGTGTGCATCTGCCGGAAGGACTTATGTCGCTGGCTTTCTCCCTGCGTGCCCGCCGGGCCCCGTTGTGGATCACGGCCGCCTGCCATGGGCCGCGTGCCCTGCGCCGGGCCGAGCGACTTGGCGTTGACGCGGCTTTGGTCTCGCCGGTCTTTCCGACCCACAGCCATCCCGAAACCTTTGTTCAACGGCGTCTGACCTTGGGGCCACTTCGCCTGCGGCGGATCGTTTGCGAAACCTCCCTGCCGGTCTATGCACTGGGGGGAATTACGGCGCAAAATGCGGCTCGGCTAACAGGGATCCCGTTGGCAGGTCTGGCGGCTATTCGCGGTTATCTGCCCTGATTAGGGGGTTCTAAAACATAACGATCAGAAATTCACATTGGTGCCCAGCAGGAAGATCTGGGTATCGCTCAGGGGGTCCTGTTCGTCGCTTTGCCCATAGGTGTAATAGGTAAAACGGCCGGTAAAGCGAATATTCGGCCGCAGGCTGTAGCCCGCCCCCACTTCCAGGGCATAGATGTTGTTGAAATATTGCTGCGCCATATATTCATTGGCGTTGGCACTGAACAGCAACTCCCGATCGCGACGATACTGGGCAAAACGGATGTCGGTGAACCAGCTTCGGCCACTATAGCCGAGGCCCACGTCAAAGCCGTGCAGGTTCAGATCGGAAAGGCTTTTTTCTCGGCTGAATGAGGCCCCAATGGAAAACCCGGCATAGGCCACGTCCAGAGACAGGTTATAGACCTGGCGGTTCAGGATATCATAACCGGACCCTTCGTAAAGCGGGGAAAAAATGCTATCCGGGGTGATCAGGAAACTGGAGCCCAGGGAAATGTCCAGGGTGTTGCGCGAGGTGTCGGCAGAGACCGAACCATAGGAAAAAGTGATGCGATTGCCGGTGATGATGCTGCCGGACAGCAGGGAACCGGACATCAGGTCCGCCGCTCCCGCCTCTGCCGGAAGGGTCTGTCCCGTTCCGAAAACCAGCGGTTTGATGTTAAACAGAATAGACGGTTTGCTGTCCTGGCTGCGGGCCACTTTCAACGTGGATTTCTTTTTCCCGGCGTCCTCCGGGTCGTTGAGAAAGATAAACTGGTCCGCCGTGTCCGCCGTAGGTTCATCCAGCATGATTTCCACATCATCCGTCTGATCGGCAAGCCGGTCCGAGTCCGCAGGGCCGTTAAAGGCAAAGGACAAGGCCGGGGCAGCGGGAAACTCCTGGGCAAGAAACCGGGAAGACGTCTGGGCAGCAGAAAGCGCCGACGATGGGTCTGGCTCAGCTGCCCGCCCGGACTGGCCCAACGCCAAAGGGGCCGCCAGCCAGATGCTGAAAGCCGTTGCCAGTCCTATAATGCCAGAAGGCCGTCTCACGGGGTTTCCTCTTCTTATCATTTGGCGTTTGTTCTGCGGTTTGTTGTTGCGGGTTTATTAATCCCGGGAGCCTGGTGTTGGTCCGCTCCGCCCGCAGGGGTAACGCCGAATTATGAAAACTTTATGACAGTCTTTCCCTCGTTCTTAAGTATAAGCTTCCTGAACCAGAAATTCAAATGGAATCCCAAAATATTATGGCGAAAAGCTGACTTTTTGGACCAGGAAATTCACCGGGAGACTCACCAGCAAATTTGGCGGGCCGGGCGGTGGGTTTTCGCAAATTCTTGTCGCTTGGGCGAAGAAACTGTTGTCTCAGTCCGGACAAAGGGATAAACAGCTTTATCTGAAGAAAGTCAAGGGCTATGATGCCCTGCCATATCCGCCTCTCTGCCGTTACGGGTGAGGGTCTTGTTCAGTCCCTGTTCAAGACAGTCGCCGGAAACAAAGGAGGGGCGGGGGGTAAAGTAGAACAGACGAATGGATGGTGTATGACTTTACGGGATCAACAAATCGCACAGGCCCAGGGGGCAGAATCAACAAGGACCAAAGCCGGTGGCGTAAGGCCGGCGCTGAGGCTGGGGGGCATGGTGCTTGGGATGCTGCTGCTGGGAGGATGCAGTATTTTCGGTGGCGGAGATGATAAAACCGCGCCACTTGAAGCAGCAGAAGAAGTCTATCAGATTGGTGTTAATGCCTATTTATGGCGGGCCACGCTGGATACGATCCGTTTCATGCCGCTCCTGAAGGCGGATCAGAATGGCGGCGTGGTGCTGTCGGACTGGCAGGTCAATCCCAACAATCCTGAGGAACGCACCAAGGCGGAAATTTATATCATTGGCCGGAAACTGAGTGCGGATTCCCTCAAGGTCAAGATTCACCGGCAACAAAAACGCGGTGAGGACTGGATTGAGGTGGGCCCACGCCCCGGCGCGGAATTCCAGCTGGCCAATGCCATCCTGATGCAGGCCCGGTTGCTACGCCGGAACAATGCCCCGCTCACCAATTAGGCTGGCCAATGAGGGCTGGTCAATGAGAACTGGCCCCTTGGGCATTATGGGTGCTGAAACGATACAACGATCGGAAAAAATTTCCACGAACCACCTGGGGCCTGGCATGCGGGGCCCCGTCGGAGATTCGGGATACACTGAAATTCGGGATACCATGAATGACACGCTATAACGCCGCAGTGACCGAGGCCAAATGGCAGAAAATCTGGGACGAGCGTAACACGTTTCGGGTGACGGAAGACCCGTCCCGGCCAAAATATTACGTGCTGGAAATGTTTCCCTATCCGTCCGGCAAGATCCATATGGGACATGTGCGCAACTACACCCAGGGAGATGTGGTGGCGCGTTATCGCCGGGCCAAAGGATATAATGTGCTGCATCCCATGGGCTGGGACGCCTTTGGCATGCCGGCGGAAAACGCCGCCATGGAACACAAGGTGCATCCGGCCAAATGGACCTATGAAAATATCGCCCATATGCGGGGTCAGCTGAAACAGATGGGCCTCAGCCTGGACTGGTCGCGGGAGATTGCCACCTGTGATCCAGACTATTATGGCCAGGAACAGCGTATGTTTCTGGATTTTTATGAGGCGGGCCTGGTGTATCGTAAGGAAAGCTGGGTCAACTGGGATCCGGTGGATCAGACGGTGCTGGCCAATGAGCAGGTGGTGGATGGCTGCGGCTGGCGCTCCGGGGCGCCGGTGGAGCGGCGCAAGCTCAGCCAGTGGTTCCTGAAAATCACCGACTTTGCCGACGAGCTGAACAGCGCCCTGGAGGGGCTGGACCGCTGGCCGGAAAAGGTGCGCGCCATGCAGGAAAACTGGATCGGCCGGTCCGAAGGCCTCAGGCTCTTTTTTGACGTGCAGGGCGTGGACGGTTTTGACAAGCTGGAGATTTACACCACCCGTCCGGATACGTTGTTCGGGGCCTGTGGTATGGCGGTGGCCGCGGATCACCCGCTGGCGGAAAAACTGGCGAAGGATAATCCCGAACTTCAGGCGTTTATCGAGGAATGCCGGCGCGGTGGCACCAGCGAAGAAGCCATCGAAAAGATGGAGAAAAAGGGTTTTGACACTGGCGTGACCGCCACCAGCCCGTTTGAACCGGACCGCAAGCTGCCCGTCTTTGTGGCCAATTTTGTGTTGATGCATTACGGCACCGGTGCCATTTTTATGTCTGCCGCCCATGATCAGCGCGACCTGGATTTCGCCCGCCGGTACGGCCTTGAGGTGCGCACCGTGGTCTGCCCGCCGGGAGAAGATCGGGAAACCTTTGAAGTGGACTGGGAAGCCTATACCGGGGCCGGGACGGTGATCCGTTCCGATTTCCTGAATGGCCTGGATACGGAAGCGGCAAAACAGGAAATCGCCCGGCGTGCCGAAGAGGCGGGGGTCGGCACACGCACGGTCAATTTCCGCCTGCGCGACTGGGGAATCTCCCGCCAGCGTTACTGGGGCGCGCCGATCCCGATGATTCACTGTGAGGCCTGCGGGATTGTTCCGGTTCCGAAACAGGATCTGCCCGTCAAGTTACCTGAAGATGTAAGTTTTGACAAACCCGGCAACCCGCTGGACCACCATCCCACCTGGAAACATGTGGACTGCCCACAGTGTGGCAAGCCGGCCCGGCGCGAGACGGATACTTTCGATACTTTTATTGACTCGAGCTGGTATTTCGCCCGTTTCTGTTCTCCGAAATCGGACCAGCCCTTTGAGCGGGCGGCGGTGGATTACTGGCTGCCGGTGGATCAGTATGTGGGCGGCGTGGAGCACGCCATTTTGCATCTGCTCTATTCGCGTTTTTTCACCCGGGCCATGAAAAAAGTCGGCCTTTTGGATCTTGATGAGCCTTTTGCCGGCCTGTTCACACAAGGCATGGTCTGTCACGAAACCTATCAGGACAAGGACGGCAACTGGGTCAGCCCGGCGGAGCTGGTGCGGCTGGAAGACGGGACCTATGTCAAAAAAGATAGCCGTGAGCCGGTGCGGGTGGGCCGCTCCATCAAAATGTCCAAATCCAAAAAAAATGTCATTGATCCCAGCGAGATCATTGACCAGTACGGGGCGGATACGGCCCGCTGGTTTATGTTGTCCGACAGCCCGCCGGAACGGGATCTGGAATGGACGGAAGAAGGCATCGAAGGCGCCTGGCGGTTTACCCAGCGGCTCTGGCGGCTGGTGATCGGCAATATCAATAAGGCGGCAGCCGCGCCCCTGACAGAGCCGGCCACCTTCAGCAAACAGGCACAGGATCTGCGGCGGATGACTCATCAGTCCATCGCGGCGGTGGAAAAGGATATCGAGGCGTTTCATTTCAATGCCGCCGTGGCCCAGGTCTATAAATTCGCCAATGCCATTGCTGCCTTTAAAACTGACGGGTCGGAGGGCGACGCCTGGGCGCTGCGGGAGGCGCTGGTGACCATCGTGCAGCTTTGCGCCCCGATGATGCCTCATCTGGCCGAAGAGATGTGGGCCGAACTTGGCGGCGAGGGACTGGTGGCCGATGCGCCCTGGCCCAAGGCCCGCGAAGAACTGATGCAGGAAAGTTCCGTTACCATTGCGGTGCAGATTCGCGGCAAACTGCGCGATACAATGGAGGTGGCCAAGGATATGGATAAGGCTGAGCTGGAGAAACTGGCGCTGGCCTTGCCCAAGGTGCGGTCCAGTATCGACGGCAAGGAGGTGCGCAAGGTCATTGTGGTGCCCAACAAGATCGTCAATATTGTGGTCTAGGGGGTGACGGGGCGCGCACAAAAATGACAGGCGGAAGATAACAGGCGGAACATGACACACAAAGGCAGCGGCAGGATGGTCAAGACAGGGCTGGTGGCGATGGTGTTGCTGGCCTTGGCGGCCTGCGGCTTTAAACCCATGTATGGCCGGTTCTCGGACCAGGGCCAGGATATGGCGGACGTCATGGCCAAGATCCGGGTGGTGGAAATTCGTGACGGTGAGGGCCGCAACTCCCGCATTGGCCAGGTCATCCGCAACAACCTTGCCGCCCGCCTCAGCCCGGGGCGCGAGGTGACGTCTGCCGACTATGTCCTCAAGGTCAGTTTCCAGGTGGAAGAACACGGGTACGGTTTCACGGAAAGCGAATCGGTCACTGTACAAAACCTTAAGCTTCTGGCACTCTATCGTCTGGAAGAAGCGGACAGCAGCAAAGTGGTCGTGGAATCCATGGCGCGGGCGTTGGTGACTTTTGATCTGGTGCAATCCGATTATTCCAACATGATTGCCCGCAATACGGCGCTGGAACGCCTGTCTGATGAGGTAGCGACCCGGATTGTCGCCCGGCTTGGGGCTTATTTCAGCCAGAACGGCAAAGACGGGGCGGTGGCTGCGCCGGACGTGCCGGCGGAACAGAATGAACAGGACAGGAAATAATCCCGGGAACCGCGATATATGAAAATTTCCTATCGCGACATTGAGACCCAGGTCAAGAAGCTAAACCCTGCTTATGCGGCGGTGCTCATTTATGGTCCTGACGAAGGACTGGTGCGCGAGCGGGCGGAAAGCATCGCCCGACAGGTGGTCGAAGACCTCAAGGATCCGTTTCTGGTGGCCAATCTTACACCGGACAGCCTGAAATCAGAACCGGCGCTATTGCTTGATGAGGCGGCGGCGGTTTCCATGATGGGGGGACGGCGGGTCATCCGGGTGGACGGGGCCACAGATGTGGTAACGCCGGCGGCTAGGTCCTTTCTGGACAGCGCGCGGGACAGCGGCCGGGAAGACGGCCTGGTGGTAATCACTGCCGCAAACCTGCGGCCGTCCTCGTCGCTCAGGAAATTGTTTGAAGGCGCGAAAAACGCGGCGGCTATTGCCTGTTATGAAGACAATGCGGCTTCCCTTGAACACCTTGTTCGGGATGTGATGCGCCAGCATAATCTTGATATTGAGCCGGCGGCGGTGGCCTACCTGCAAGCCAATATGGGCAGTGACCGGATGATTTCCCGCAGCGAATTGGAAAAACTGGTTACCTATATGGGCGCCCCGAAAGATGGGGCAAGGTTGACGGTCACATTGCAGGATGTCCAGGCCTGTGTCGGGGACAGCGGGGCGCTGACCCTGGACATGATTGCCCAAGCCACGACCGGCGGGGACCTTAAGCGGCTGGATGATGTACTGTTCAAGGCTTTCAATCGGGGAGAAAATCCGGTTTCGGTGCTTTATGCCCTGTCACGCCGGTTGCAACAGCTTCATTTCGTGCGCGGGTTGATGGATCAGGGGGTGCCGGCGGAGCAGGCCATGAACAAGTTGACGCCCCGAATTTTTCCCATGGAGGCGGGCCGGTTTAAAAACCACCTTGGCCGATGGACAACCCAAGGCCTGTCCCGGGCGTTGGAAATCATTACGCTTGCGGAACAGGACTGCAAATCCACGGACATGCCAGCGGAAACCATTTGCGCGCGGGCTTGTCTGCGCATTGCCAATGCCGCCCGGCGGTAGCGGTTCTATGGGGAACAATTTTAGAGTAAATTGAGCCAACCCATCCGCAATTCACTCTAGGAAGGGGGCGTCTCTCGTTCAGGCTTTTTTGTCCGGTTGATGCTTCTGGTGGGGGTGCCAGGTGAATTCCGGGGAACGTTTATTCAAAAATGCCGCGACACCTTCCCGGTGATCTTCCCCGTCAAAGGCATCATTAAACAGGTTTTCTGACAGCTCGTCATCGTCCCGCGCGCCGGTCAGGACACGTCCGAGGAGGGCTTTCATATGATGCAGGCTGAAACGGGAATTGGCGGCCAGCCGGCGGGCATAGTCCCGCACGGCTTGCTCCAGCTCCCCGGCCGGATATAACGCATTGATCAGACCCATTTGCAGGGCTTCTCCGGCCCCGAAAATACGGGCCGAGAACAGGATGTCCCGGGCCCGGCTGGCCCCCACCAGATCCACCAGTCGCCTTGTGTCGGAAAGCCCGTAAATGAGCCCGAGCCGGGCCGGCGTGATCCCATAGCGGGAGGCATCATCCGCGAAACGCATGTCGCAGCACAAGGCCAGGATACAGCCCCCGCCGACGCAGGGCCCCTGGATCATGGCGAGTGTTGGCAGGGGGCAGTGTTCCAGGGCCTGGCAGGCGGCGCGGATGGCCCGACGGTTTTCATCCCGTTTGACGGCATCTTCCATGAAAGTTTCAAATTCGCTGATATCGGCGCCGGCGCAAAAGACGGCGGGGGTGGCGGAACGCAAAATCAGAACCTTGATCTGAGCATCGTCCGCGGCTTGCTGAATCAGGGCGGGAAGGCGCTCCCACATGGCCTGATTAAGGGCATTTTTGCGGTCCGCCCGATTCAGGACAATCCAGGCGATTTCACCGTCTTTCTGAAGATACAGGGGAGAAGAAGACATGACTACCTCATTCGGTCTCGAACCATCGCAGCGGCCCCAGCATAGGCAGCGTAAGGATTTTTGCAACCTGAATCAGGTAATCAGGTTTTGAAATAAACCACGGCCAACACCATGTTTCCATTGCCCAGATATTCCATATAATCGAAACTGGCGCTGCGGGCGAGCGCAATACCCCGTCCCGAAGGCAGGATATTATTCTCCAGGGGGCGCTGGAAAAATTTGTCCACATCAAAACCTTCGCCATGATCCGTAATCCTGAAGGTGGCAAGATCATCGCCCAAATCGAAAGCCACTTCGACAAATTTGTCCCGATTTTCCGGCAGCGCTAGGCGTCGTTTGATTTCCGATTTTAAGCGACCGTTCTGAATCAGCTCTCGTTTTTCCTCAAAACCAATGCCGAGATTGCCGTGCTCGATACTATTGATCAAAAGCTCCAGAAGGCCCAGCGCAATACGGTCAGGTTCCGGACAGGCCAGGGACAGCATGGTGGCGAGTTTCTCAGCCTGTTCGAACGTTTTGATCCGGAAGATGCCGCTTTTGATGAAGCCGAAAATGTTATCGCGGGATTTGATTTCCCGGCGTAGCTCCTGACGCTTGCGATAATCGGCAAGGGCGGATTTCAAGGTGGACAATAACGCAATTTCGCGAAAGGGCTGATGGAACCAGTAGACACTGTTCTGGTATCTTTCATGCAACAGGTGGTCGGAGCAGCTGTCGTTGACGGCGACGATGATGGGAATGTCATGTAGTTGGGGATCTTTCTGCAATGCTTGGGATAGGGTCTGTCCCTGATCCAGAAACATGCGGTCGCTGAGAATGACGGCTTTGTCCTGATTGTGGGGGGGTTCGGCGCTGGTCTTGTTCTGTTTAAGATATGCCATCGCGGCTTCCAGAGTGTTCACCACATGATGCGCCATGTTCTGGCTGTTCAGGGCTGCCAGAATGGGTTGCGCCTTAAGGTCCTTATGGCTGATAATCAGGATGGTCATGATGTGCGATTTTCCGGGCTGCCACTGTATTATTGTATTATGAAAGTCTAAATTATGGAAATTTTATGCGTTTACGCGGATTCTCCAGAAAGCAGAGGCGGCCCCATGTGCCAAACTCTCCCTATAGGCCTATATTGTGTTTTTTGTGGGGCGGTCGTCTTCCTTACACAGGAGATTACGCGGGAAATCTTACTGCCCGGTTAATAAAACCGTGTAGGCTTGTTTTAAGTCATTGTTAAAGAAAACTGTTTAGGGTTTCCTGATATAGATGAGCGGGGTATTGCCAAGTGCTTCGGAATTTGTGTTGTTCACCATGCCAAAGAGGCCGGATGCTGTTTTGGGGACACTTTTTGGTGGCACTGCGGTTTCGTGCCCCTTATCATCTCTAGAGTGAATGGTGAAGAGGTTGACCCGTTCTGCCGGTCAGGTCTGGTTCAGGAGCCAGGGATTTGGTGCAGGTCATACTGGCGGTACGGCCCAGCCAAATCCCGCAGGAACTGGGCCAGAGCGGCCCGGCCCTTCGGGTTGGCGGCTTGGGGCCGCTCACGTTGTCAGACGCCTGGCCCGATGCCCCGCATCGCCCGGCGCCGTCTTCCGCGTGAGGCGGGCCGCAATCCGCCAACAGAATTGAGCCACCCTATGCACAATTCACTCTAGAGTGAATGGTGAAGGGATTCACGCGAGTATTGTTCCAGAACAAGGGGATATGAATGCGCTATCAATTGATCAAAAAAAACGGTGTGAATGAAGCCAAACTTAGAGAAAAGGTGACTTTTTCCGATCTGGAAGAATTCCGGGAAATGATTGATCATATGCTGGCAGAGAGGGCAGTGGAAAACATCATTGACCTTTCTGAAGTTGATTTTATTGATTCTGCCGGTCTTGGCATGTTGCTTCTGGCGCGGGATGAAATCAGCAAGGCGTCGTCAAGACTGATTCTGCGCGGGCCGCAGGGGCAGGTGAAACGTATGTTTGTCGTGGCCCGTTTTGACAAGATGTTTGATATTGAATGAGCGCGGAGGAGATGAACCGCATAGCCTGCCTGTGGCAAAAGCAATTTTTATGCTTTCGGGGGAGGATCAGGATTGTCACGGAGCTGGAATGATCAATGAAGAAAACGTCGTCTATCATTAACAGGGAAGTCCTCGGCGGATGTATTCTGATTGTCGATGATGTGGAGCTTAATCGGCTTCTGATCCATAACTATCTGACCCAGGCGGGATTCCATAACCTTCATCTTGCCGTTGACGGTCAGGATGCTCTGGATAAAATCAGTCAACTCAACCCGGATCTGGTTATTCTGGATCTGATCATGCCCCATACGGACGGGTTCGAGGTGTGTCGAAAACTCAGGGCGCATGAAATGTTCAGTGACTTGCCCATTCTGGTACAAACCGCCATGTCCGAACCGGAAGAACGTGCCCAGGTGTTTGATGCTGGGGCCACGGACCTGATTGCCAAACCAATCTCGCCACTGGAAATCTGCGCCCGAACCCGAATTCATCTGGAAAACAGGTTTTTGCTGCGGGACTTAAGAGCGTATCGGAAGCGCCTGACCCGTGATCTGGAAATTGCCCGGGACATGCAGACTGCGTTGCTGCCGCGCCAGGAGCTTCTGGATGAAGTGGAAAAGGAGATGCGGATTCAGGTCGCCTATCGTTATGAAAGTTCCGACGAGCTAGGGGGAGATTTCTGGGGTTTGCAGCGGCTTGGTGAACAAAAGCTGTTTTTTTATATGGTGGATTTTGCCGGGCATGGGGTCTCCGCGGCCCTCAATACGTTCCGGCTGCATTCTCTGATCTCGCAGGTGGCCGCAATGGAGTCTCCGGCGGCTTACCTTGAGGTGCTGAATCGGGAACTGTGCAAGCTGTTGCCGGTGGAACAGTTTGCGACCATGTTCTGTGGCCTGATTGATGCCGCGGAAAGGACACTGACCTATGCCTCGGCAGCCTGTCCGGTGCCCTTGCTGGGGAAAAGGGGAACGGAGCGGGTGGAGCTCCTGGATCCCGAGGGGCTGCCGCTGGGGGTGGAGCCAATGGCCGACTATATCAACAGGAGGCTTCCCTTGGCAGCCGGGGATGTCTTGTTTATCTATAGTGATGTGCTGGCTGAAACCCCCTGTCATGACGGCACCCGGCTGGAAGAGGCGGGGGTGCAGGAAATATTCCGCAGCTGCCTTGCCGACGGCGGGGACAGCCGGCGTGTGCTGGAGGCGTTTTTTGAAAAATTTGACAAACGAAGCCCTCGCCCGCTGAGGGACGATCTAACGGCAGTGTTCTTTACGTGTCAATAAGATATGTGGATTCCGTGATCTGTCGAAAATATTTTTGTGCCTAGAGGGACGGCGTTTCGCGTCAATCTCCTTATAATTGAGTCAATGCAGAATATGGCTCTATGCAGAATAACGCGTCGTGAAGCTTGTTTGGCGCCGGCTCAGGCACCAAAACCGACAATCAGAATAACGGACAGCACATAGGAAATGACAAACGCTGCACAAAATGTGCGAAGCTGAGATTTTAGCATTTTTTCTTCCCCACCTTTCCCGTGACGAACAGAAACATTACCACATTCTTAACTTCAAGAGAATGTGCCTCGGTAAGATGCTGATCCTGCATTATGATTCAGGGAGTCCCAATTTGGGATTCGTAAAACTGTTGAGACTCGGGTTTCAAAAACGATATATTGGAGGCCAGAGTGAATTGAGCCAACCTATTCACAATTCACTCTAATGGGAGGCGTACATGACCCGGAAATACAGATCGTTTCGTGAATTTTATCCCTATTATCTGTCCGAACATGCGGACAGCACCTGTCGCCGGCTTCATTTTCTGGGCACGGCCCTGGTCATCCTGCTGTTTTTCTATGCAGTGTTTTCCGGGTCCTTCCTGCTGCTTCTGGTGCTGCCGATCTGCGGATACGGCTTTGCCTGGGTGGGGCATTTCTTTTTTGAAAAAAACAAACCGGCCACCTTCCAGTATCCGCTCTACAGCCTGATGGGGGACTTCGTCATGTTTAAGGACATGTTGATGGGCCGGGTCTCGTTCTAGAGTGAATTGTCATCAGAAGGACACGCAGGCGCCGTAGGGAGCCATCGGTTCTTTCTTCTTTTCTCACAATGGTGTAGCCTGTTGCCAGAGTTTATGTCACAGGGTCAGATATGGGGAAATAGGGGATGAAGGTTGCGCAACTGTCGGATATTGAAGCCATCGAAAGCGTGCCGCTTGAGGAACGGTATGACGGGGAGTTTACCAGCTATGCCGTCATCGCCAGAGCGGCGCGGCAAATGCCCGACAAGCCGGCCTTGCAGTTTCTTGCCACGGCCCAACCGGAGGAGCCACCCCGGACCCTCACCTACGGCCAGCTTTTCACCCGTGTGACACAGACCGCCAATCTGTTTCATGATCTGGGCCTTGGGCCTGGGGATGTGGTGTCCTACCTGTTGCCCAATTTGCCGGAAACGCATTTTGTGTTGTGGGGCGGCGAAGCGGCCGGCATTGTCAATCCTATCAACCCGCTTCTGGATGTGGAACATATTGCGGGGATCATGTGCGCGGCCAAAAGCCGACTCCTCGTCGCCCTGGGGCCGGTGCCGGGCACCGATCTCTGGGACAAGGCCCTGGCGGTACGGGATCTGGTGCCGTCGCTGGAAAAGATTATCCGGGTGGGCGGCGCCGCAGACAGCAATGATCCCGATATTATACCTCCCGATGTTATACCTTATGAGGACGTCATTGACCGGTATAACGCCGCGATGCTAGATAGTGGCCGCCGGATCCGGCCTGATGACATCTGTTCTCTGTTCCATACCGGCGGTACCACGGGGGTGCCGAAGCTGGCGCAGCATACCCATCGTAACGAGGTGGCGGATGCCCTGATGATCGCGGTGGCGGGCCAGATCGGGGAAGAGGCCGTGGGGCTGTGCGGTTTGCCGCTGTTTCATGTGAATGCGGCCATGGTGACGGGCCTGACCTGTTTTCTGCACGGGGCGACGGTGGTCCTCGCGACGCCGATGGGATACCGTACGCCGGCCCTGATCGCCAATTTCTGGAAAATTGTGGAAAAATATCGGGTGACGTTCTTTTCAGCGGTGCCCACGGTTTATGCAAGCCTGCTGTCCGTGCCGCTGGAGGGCGAAGATCTCAGTTCCCTCGATTTTGCCATTTGCGGCGCGGCGCCCATGCCGCGGGAAACCATTCGCCGGTTTGAGGCCCTGACCGGCCTTGCCCTGCTGGAGGGGTATGGCCTGACCGAAGGCACCTGTGCCAGCAGTTTCAATCCCAGGGATGGTGAACGGCGGGTAGGCTCCATTGGCTTGCGTCTGCCCTATCAACAGATGAAAACCGTCATTCTGGATGAAGCGGGGCGTTATGTGCGCGATTGTGTCCCGGATGAGATCGGCGCAGTGGTGATCAAGGGCCCCAATGTTTTCCCCGGCTATGTCCAAGAGGAGGCCAATAAAGATATCTGGGTGGCAGACGGCTGGTTGAATACCGGCGATATGGGACGTCAGGACAGCGACGGGTATTTCTGGCTTACGGGCCGGGCCAAGGAATTGATTATCCGCGGGGGTCACAATATTGATCCGGCGCTGATCGAAAATGCCCTGGCCCGCCATCCGGCGGTGCGCGAAGCGGCGGCGGTTGGCCAGCCGGACAGTTATGCCGGTGAGCTGCCTGTGGCCTATGTCAGCCTCACACCTGGCGCGATGGTTACGGAAGAGGATCTTCTGGCCTTTGCCAAAGAACATATTGCCGAACGGGCCGCCATCCCCAAGGCGATCTATATTCTGGATCACTTGCCGCTGACCGCCGTGGGCAAGATCTTCAAACCGGCTCTGCGTTATGATGCCATTCGCCGGGAATTTGCCGCCGCCCTGGCCGATATTCCGGATCTGGCGGACATTCATGTTGATGCGGACCCGCAGCAGGGCACACTGGCCACGATCCGGCTGAAGCCGGGCGCGTCCGCCGCCGCCCGGGCCAAGGTGGAAAAACGGTTGGGCGCCTATCCGGTGCCATTTGTGCTGGATTAGATTTTATCCGGGTTAATGATACACAATTCTGGTGTCTTTCCGGGGCCCCGGTGAAGGCCGGATCGCGCTTAAGGCATGACGAGGCAATCCGCAAAGCCTGTGGACCGTCATCGACCCCTATCCGAACAGGCGCAGCGGGGAAATATCTCTTTCCATAAGGCCCCGCGCCACTAAGTCTTCCGGCAGGCCGGTTCGGTTAATGAGCGAAGCGGTGATCCGGCCCAGCGCCACGGCGGTCTTGATGCCAAAACCGCCCTGTCCCGCAAGCCAGAAAAAGCCCGGGGCTTCCGGGGCAAAACCGACTACCGGGCGGTGATCCGCCACATGGTTTCTGAGGCCGGCCCAGCGGTGATGAATGCGGCGCACCGGTGTATTCAGGGCCTGTTCGATATAATGGGCGGCATAGGCCACATCCAGTTCCTCCGGCTGGGCGTCACAGGGATCAGACAGGGTCTGATCCATGGGGGAGACCAGAAGCCTGCCGGCATCCGGTTTGAAATAGAATTTCTGATGCACCTCGGTGACAAAAGGCCAGGCGGCGACATTTTGGCCCTTAGGCGGGTCCACCAGGATGGCCGTGCGCCGCAGAGGCTGGATGCCAATAGGACGGACGCCGGCCCGCGCGGCAATCTTGTCCACCCAGGCACCGGCGGCATTAACCACGATGGGTGCGCGATAGGTACCGGCCGGGGTATGCACCTGCCAATGGCCTTTTGTAAAGGTGATATCCTGGGCCGGGGCCTCCAGGTGCACCTGTCCGCCCCGGGCCCTGAGTCCGCGCAGGAAACCCTCATGCAGCCCATGGACGTCAATGTCCTTCACATGCCGTTCCAGCAGGGCCTTTTCCTGAAATGGCGGGGCTAAGGCCGGCAGCAGTTTGGCAATTTCGTCTGCCGCAAGCCAGGTTATGTCTTCGGTGACGCGGGCCAGCGTGTCATACATGTCTTCAAGCGCCGTGAAATCGGCCCGGTCGCAAATATACATCATCTGCCGGGGAGACAAGAGATCGTGTTGCGCAAAACCCGCCGGCGGGTTTTCAAGAAAATCCGCACTGCCCAGCACCAGGGCCCGTAATACCCTGTCGCCGTGCTGGTAGGTGGCGCTGAACACGGCGGCGGAGCGGCCGGTGCTGTGATAGCCGGGCTGATTTTCCCGTTCCAGAAGAACAACCCTGCCAAGTTCCGACAAGAAATATCCGGCGCTGGCTCCTGCTATGCCGCCCCCGATAACAATAAAATCTGCCAAAGTGATGTCCTGCGTCATGTCCTATCCTGATGAGCCGTTGCGTCCTGGTTTATCTGGCTGACTTGTCTGGCCGATTTGTCTGGGCAGCCAAATCCGGGATTCAGCCAGGATTCGGGCGGCGTTATGCTGCATTACAGCATAAATATTCTTTTTCATCATAAGAAAATTGCATATCTTTTCGCAACTGCGAAATTTTCTGTGGATTTATGCCAATATCTTGGTAGATTAATAAACAACACGGATGACTATTTCTATGATTTAATAAACATTACGGCATTTTTCGGTCCCGGCCCCAAGGGCGGGGCGGATCAGTCAGGGAGTTTATCAAAATGAGAAAACCGCCAAAAGATTTTTTCAAACCATTGGCCATCGGGGCGCCGGAGCCGTATCGGGAAATTCCGGTGGCGCTGGAGCGTATGATTCACTTTTTTCCGCCGCATATGGAAAAGATGCGCGCCAAGGTCCCGGATATGGTGGGGCAGGTGGATGTGCTGCTGGGCAATCTGGAGGACGCCATTCCCGCCGACGCCAAGGAAGCCGCCCGGGCCGGTTTTATCGAGGTGGCCACATCCGTGGAGTTCGGGGATACGGGCCTGTGGACCCGCATCAACTGCCTGAATTCGCCCTGGGTGCTGGATGATTTGACGGAAATTGTCGGCGCGGTGGGGAATAAGCTGGATGTGATCATGCTGCCCAAGGTGGAAGGGCCGTGGGACATTCATTATCTGGACCAGCTGCTGGCGCAGCTCGAAGCCCGTCATGAAATCACAAAACCAATCCTGATCCATGCCATTCTGGAAACGGCGCAGGGGGTGAATAATGTGGCCGAGATCGCAGCGGCCAGCCCGCGCATGCACGGCATCAGCCTGGGGCCGGCGGATCTTGCGGCCTCGCGCGGCATGAAAACCACCCGTGTGGGCGGCGGTCATCCCTTTTATGGTGTGTTGGAAGACAGCGCGGGGGATGGGGCAACGCGCATGCTGTTCCAACAGGATCTGTGGCATTACACGGTGGCCAAAATGGTCGATGCCTGTATGACCTATGGGTTAAAGGCCTTTTACGGCCCGTTTGGCGACTTTTCCGACGATGCGGCTTGCGAAGCGCAGTTCCGCAATGCGTTTCTCATGGGCTGCGTGGGGGCCTGGTCGCTGCATCCGAAACAGATTGCCATCGCCAAGAAAGTCTTCAGCCCAGATGTGGATGAGGTGCTGTTTGCCAAAAAAATCCTGGAGGCCATGCCGGATGGCACAGGTGCGGTGATGATCGACGGCAAGATGCAGGATGATGCCACCTGGAAACAGGCCAAGGTGATTGTGGATCTGGCCCGGCGGGTGGCGGAAAAGGATCCTGAGCTCGGCGCGGCCTACGGCTTCTGACTGTCGATCACCCCATATGACAAAAAAGGCCTCGCCTGAAGTTCAGGCGGGGCCTTTGAGTTTGGTTGGTGAAGTGATTAATGTTTGGTCGCTGCGGTGGCACCGATGCCGCTTTCGGAACGCACCAGTTGTTCGTCAAACAGGGCTTTTTCCGTTTGCGCCCGTTTGCTCCTGTCGGTGAGAGATGTCAGCCAGATGACGATAAACGCCAGCGGCATGGAATAGAAGGTGGGATAGGCATGGGGGAAGATAGCTTCACTGTTGCCCAGCACATCGACCCACACACCGGGCCCCAGAATCATCAGCCCGATGGAGGAGACAAGCCCCGCAATCCCGCCCCACACCGCCCCGCGAGTGGTCAGTCCCCGCCAGTACATGGACAGGATCAGGATCGGGAAATTCACGCTTGCCGCAATCGCCATGGCCAGTGAGGCAATAAAGGCGATATTCTGATGTTCGAAGGCGATGCCGAGAATGACGGCGATCGCGCCCAGCACGAAAGTGGAAATGCGCGATACCTTCAGTTCCTCCACATGGGTAACGGGGGTGGTGCGGAAGGTTTTGGCATAAAGGTCGTGGGCCACGGTCGCCGCGCCGGCGAGCGTCAGCCCCGCCACTACCGCCAGAATGGTGGCAAAGGCGACCGCCGACATGAAACCCAGCATCAGATTGCCGCCAGTGATATGGGTCAGATGCAGCGCCACCATATTACCGCCGCCGATCAGCTTGCCCGCGGCGTCATAATAGTCCGGATTGTTCATTACAAAGCTGATGGCGCCAAAACCGATAATGACGATCAGGATGTAGAAATAGCCCATGATGGAGGTGGCATAGAATACTGACTTGCGGGCATCCTTGGCGTCCTTGACGGTAAAGAAACGCATCAATATGTGGGGCAGACCCATGATCCCGAACATCATGGTCAGGCCCAGCGACATGATGGAGATCGGATTGTCCATCCACAGGCCCGGTTTCATGATTTCCGTTCCGCGCGGGTGATGGGTGACGGCGCTTTCCAGAATGGCATTCAGGTTGAAGTCAAAATGCACCAGCACCGCAAAGGCGATGTAGCTGCCGCCGATCAGCAGCAGGATGGCCTTGATCAGCTGCACCCAGGTGGTGGCCAGCATGCCACCAAAACTCACATAGAGGATCATCAGGAAACTGACCAGTATCACCGCATAAACATAATCCATGCCGAACAGCAGCTGGATCAGCTTGCCGGCTCCGACCATCTGGGCGATAAGGTAGAAAATCACCACCGACAGGGAACCGATGGCGGACAGGGTGCGGATCGGTTTTTTATCAAGGCGAAAGGACACCACATCCACAAAGGTATAACTGCCAAGATTGCGCAGCCGTTCGGCGATCAGGAACAGGATCACCGGCCAGCTCGCCATCACCCCTACGGCCAGCAGCGTGGCGTCATAGCCAAAGGCGAACAATGCCCCGGTAATGCCCAGAAAGGTGGCCGCCGACATAAAATCCCCGGCGATGGCGGTGCCGTTTTGCCACGGCTTGATGCCGCCGCCGGCCGCATAAAAATCGTCCCGGGTCTTGTTTTGCCGCGCCGCCCACCAGGTAATGCCCAGCGTGGCCAGCACAAAGAGAAAAAACATGGCGATGGCGTTAAGATTGAGGGGCTGTTTTTCGATCTCCCCGTCAATGCCGCCGCCGGCCGCCATGGCCAGCGCCGGCAGGCCCGCGCCTGCCGCGAGCCCGGCACAGATTCTGATCAGGAAAGGAGGAAACATCCGTTTTTTCATTTTTTGACCTCCTTCAGAAACTCGTCTTTGAGGACGTCAAACCGGCGGTTCGCCCACCAGGTGTACACTCCCGCGCAGAGCATGCCGTTGACAATTACGGCGAGCACCAGAATAATGCCCCAGGTCAGGGTAGCCCCGTTGCTCACCGGTTGGGCAATCAGTTCCGGCAGATAGGCGGTGGCGAAAATATAAAATCCGTAGACGAGCAGAATAAAGGCTGTTAGGCCAAGTGTGACGGCAGTGCGGCGCGCCAGCATTTTTCTGAACTTCGGATGATTGATATAAGCGACAGACATATCTTTGGCGACAGTGTCTTCCGGCATGCAGCATTCCCTTTTTATTTTGTGTCGTTGTCTCATGGCCCGTTCCCGTAGGAGAGGCGGGCCACATCCCTGATCCGGCAAGAGGATAAGCATGTTTCTTTTTGGGGGCAAGCCATGCTTTCTCTTTGGCTCAGTGTGTGATCCCCAAAACGACTGACGGACGGAACCCCTCAATATGTTTTTGACTTTATGGAAGGGGACATTACCTTTTAACTTTTTGAGCGGCGCAGGGGATGAATCCCGCCTAGGCAGGTTATCTGCCCTTTGTTATGATGGAACAACAAAAAGCCTGGATGAGATAAGATAGTGGAAAACAACAGGAAACCGGAAAAAAAACCGGCAAGGGTGTCCGGCAGCAAACAGCCCGGACAAGGCCGTGCCGGCCCCCCTCCTCACCATGAGGCGGACAGGTTCATTGACAATTATCTGCTGTATTTGCTGGCGCGGGTATCCTTTCTGGTCAGCAACGATTTTCATACCCAGATCAAGAAACAGAAAGTCAGCGTGCCGACCTGGCGGGTGCTGGCGACGTTGCGGGACCGGGATCAACTGACCATCGGTGAATTATGTGATTATGTGATGATGCAGCAATCTACGCTGACCAAAGTGATTGACCGTATGACCGAAGACGGTCTGGTGGATCGGCGATTCTCCGAAGAAGACCGGCGCAAGGTATTTGTCGCCATTACGGCCAAGGGGCGTGCGCTGGTGGAGGATCTTATCCCCCGGGCTCTGGCCCATGAAAAAAGGGTCTTGAGGGAGTATAGCAAAAAAGAGCAGGACACCCTCAAAGACATGATGAAGGCGTTGATTACCCGCCTGAGCTGACATGTTTGGATTCTCTATCCGTGCCGTGTCATGGGGGCGATGACGGCGCAGCTTCACGTCATGGCAAGCGTAAGCAACGTCAGCCATGTGTTTGTCTCTGGCATGTGTTTGTTTCCGTGTTCGGCATAAAAAACCCTTCCCCGTCGGGCGGGGAAGGGGTGATGGTGTTTCCTGAACCGGTGCACAATTCACTCTAGAACGCATTGAGTCCGGTTTGCAGGCGGCCGAGGATAAGGGCGTGGACATCATGGGTGCCCTCATAGGTATTGACCGCCTCCAGGTTGAGCACATGGCGGATGACATGGTATTCGTCGGCGATGCCGTTGCCGCCATGCATGTCGCGGGCGGTACGGGCAATCTCCAGCGCCTTGCCGCAATTGTTGCGCTTGAGCAGGGAAATGGCATCTGGCGACAGCTTGCCTTTGTCCTTTAAGCGTCCCGCCTGCAGACAGGCATGCAGCCCCAGCGTGATCTCGGTTTGCATGTCGGCGAGTTTTTTCTGGATCAGCTGGGTGGCCGCCAGCGGCCGGCCGAACTGCTTGCGGTCGAGGGTATATTGCCGCGCCGCATGCCAGCAGAATTCCGCCGCCCCCAGCGCCCCCCAGGCGATGCCATAGCGGGCGTTGGAAAGACAGCCCAACGGGCCCTTCAGTCCTTCTACCCCCGGCAGCAGATTGTCCTCCGGCACAAACACCTCGTCCATTACGATCTCGCCGGTAATCGAGGCGCGTAAGGAAAACTTGCCTTCGATCTTGGGGGCGGAAAGCCCCGTCATACCTTTTTCCAGGATAAACCCGCGCACCACCCCGTCATCGCATTTGGCCCACACCACAAACACATCGGCAATCGGGCTGTTGGTGATCCACATCTTGGCGCCGCTTAAGGAATAGCCGCCGTCGACGCGCCGCGCCCGGGTCTGCATGCCCGCCGGATCGGACCCCGCATTGGGTTCGGTGAGGCCAAAACAGCCGACCCATTCGCCGGTGGCGAGCTTGGGCAGATATTTTTCCTTCTGTGCGTCCGAGCCATAGGCATAGATCGGATACATCACCAGCGAACTTTGCACGCTCATGGCGGACCGATAGCCGCTGTCCACCCGCTCCACCTCGCGCGCAATCAGGCCATAGGCCACATAGCCCACCCCGGCGCAGCCATACCCGTCAATGGTCGGGCCCAAAAAGCCCAGCTCGCCCATCCGGGTCATGATCGAGCGGTCGAAAATCTCATGCCGGTGCGCCTCCTGAACCCCCGGCAGCAACACCTCCTGACAGAAATCCCGCGCACTGTCCCGGATCAGGCGTTCCTCTTCCGTAAGACTGTCCTCCAGCAACAGCACATCATCCCACGGCGCACTCGGCCAGCTAAATTTGCTCATTATCTTCACTCCTGAATATATTGTGAAGAAAAGTCCTTCACTGTTTCAGCATACTTTTCTTCGATGTTTTGCAAGATGTCAATCTGGGTCGGGGGCTTTCGTAAGTCATTTATGATATGAAAGAGTCCTCGCGAGGACCCGATCCCGTCTTGACGCGGTTTCCGGGAAACGGATGTTCAGGCGGTTTCCCGCGGCAATACCGCCGTAGTTTCAATTTCGATTTTGGCCTCCTTTTCCACCAGGGCAGTAACCCCAACACAGGCCATGGTGGGGAAGTTTTTCCCCATATATTCCCGGTATACGGCACCGATTTCCGGCAGCCGGCGGCGATATTCCTCCATATCCGTCACATACCAGGTCAGTCTGACCACATGTTCAGGACCGGCCCCAGCTTCGACCAGCAGGGCCGTGATGTTAATCAGGCATTGGCGGAACTGGTCCACCAAATCGTCACTGGGAAATTCTTCCTTTTCATTCCAACCGACGGTGCCGGCCAGGAAGATCATTTCTCCCTCACACATGATACCGTTGGAATATCCCTTGGGCCTGGGCCAGTCGGGGGGGAGGAGAATTTTTCCCTTGGTTCCTGTCTTGTTCATAATCACCTCATCGTCATTTTGCTGTCAATCAGCTTTCAGGGTCTTAAAATTTGTTGCAAAAAAATATTTCATGTTTAAAATAATAAATCAACAGAAATAAAAAAATCCAGGGATAACAAGGGTTTTCAGGGTCTGAAGAAGGGATAAACTAATTCAAATTAATTAATATAAAACAATAGGATAGAGTTTTATCCCTGATTCTCTGGTAGGTAACAAAAGACTGTTTTGCTTATACATTTAAGTATAAAATAAATAGTCAATGAACGAGTCGAAAGGATCTTCATTATGAAAATCGTGTGTTTGGGCGGTGGCCCCTCTGGTGTATATCTTGCCATTTCCATGAAATTGCGCAACCCCGAGCATGACATCACCGTGTATGAACGGAATCGCCCCGATGATACCTTTGGTTGGGGGGTGGTGTTTTCCGATCAGACCATGGAAAACCTACGTGCCAATGACCCGGTCAGTGCGGAAAACATGATCGGTGAGCTTATTCATTGGGATTATATTGATGTTCATGTCAAAAATGAAGTGGTCCGCTCCGGCGGTCACGGTTTTATTGGCATCGGCCGCCAGCGGCTTCTGGACATTCTGTATAACCGCGCCCGGGAACTGGGTGTGAAAATGCATTTCCAGACGGAGATTGAGCTAGAGGACCTGGAGCAGTTTTCAGATGCGGACCTGATTGTGGCCGCCGATGGTCTTAATTCCAAGGTGCGGAACAATAATCTAGAAGCCTTTGACTGCGATATTGATGTGCGCCCCAATAAATTTGTTTGGCTTGGCACCCACCAGCGATTCGATGACGCCTTTACCTTTATTTTCGAGGAAACCAAGCATGGCTGGATGTGGGTGCACGCCTACCAGTTCGACAAGGATACGTCCACCTTTATCGTAGAATGTGGTCCGGAAACTTATGATGCCTGGGGTTTCGAGCATATGAGCCATGAAGAAAGCGCCGAAACCTGTCGTCAGATTTTTGAAAAATATCTGGGCGGTCACAAGCTGATGACCAAATCCTCCCATATTCGCGGTTCGGCCTGGATCAACTTCCCGCGGGTGCTGTGCCATACCTGGGTCAAGGATAATATTGTATTGATCGGGGATGCGGCCCACACCGCGCATTTCTCCATCGGGTCAGGCACCAAGCTGGGGTTTGAGGACGCCATTAACCTTGCCGAACATCTTAATTCCGGCCTGCCGGTCAAGGACGCCCTGAAAACTTATCAGGACGAACGGGAACTGGAGGCGCTTAAATTGCAGTCCGCCGCCCGCAACTCCATGTCCTGGTTCGAGGAACTGGACCGGTATCTCGATTTTGATGTGACGCAGTTCACCTATTCGCTGCTGACCCGTTCGCAGCGCGTCAGCCATGAAAATCTGCGTCTGCGCGACAAGGAATGGCTGGAAGGCGTGGAGAAATGGTTCTCCGACCGGGCGTTCCGGGCCGTGGGCAAGCAGCCGCCGGAAGGCAAGGCGCCGCCGCCAATGTTTACCCCTTACAAGATCCGCGATATGGAACTGGTCAACCGGGTGGCGGTCTCTCCCATGTCCATGTATTCCGCCAAGGACGGCCTGATCAACGATTTCCATTTTGTCCATTACGGCGCGCGGGCCATAGGCGGGGCTGGTCTTCTGTTCACGGAAATGACCGATGTGTCCGCCGAAGGACGCATCACCCCCGGTTGTGCCGGCATCTATACGGATGAACACACCCAGGCCTGGAAACGGGTTGTGGATTTTGTCCATGAACACAGCCAGGCGAAAATCGCTTTGCAGCTTGGTCATGCGGGCCGCAAAGGGTCCACCAAAGTGGGCTGGGAAGGCTACGATGTGCCGCTGGATGACGGCAACTGGGAACTGATTGCGCCCTCGCCGATCAAATGGGACGACGCCAACCAGACCCCGCGGGAAATGCAGAAAGAGGATTTTGACCGGGTGCTGAACCAGTTTGTGGAAGCCACCTGTCGGGCCGAGGAAGCCGGATTCGACATGGTTGAGCTGCATGCCGGCCACGGATATCTGCTGTCCTCCTTCATCACGCCGGTCAGCAACCAGCGGACCGATGAATATGGCGGCTCTCTGGAAAACCGTCTGCGGTTCCCAATCGAGGTGTTCAAGGCGATGCGCGATGTGTGGCCGGATCATAAACCGATGTCGGTGCGGATTTCTTCCACGGACTGGATCGGCAAGGACGGGATTACGCCCGAGGATGCCGTGTTGATCGCCAAGGCTTTTGTGGATGCGGGCGCCGATATTATTGATGTGTCCACCGGACAGACCCTGCCGGTTCACAAGGTCAACCCGGTCTTCGGGCGTATGTTCCAGACCCCCATGTCGGACCAGATCCGCAACGAGGGGCATGTGTCCACCATGGCGGTTGGCAACATCTTTGAAACCGATCATGTCAACAGCATCCTGGCGGCGGGCCGCGCTGATCTGGTGCTCATTGGTCGGCCGCATCTGATGGATCCGCAATGGGTCATCCGCAGCGCGGCCGAGCAGGAATATCACGGGCCGGCGGTTCAGGTGCCCAAACAGTATCTGACGGCCTTCACCCAGCTGGAGACCAATCTCAAGCGGGCCGCCGAAATGGCCCTGAATGCGTAACGGCTAAATGCCTGAGGAGAATATTGTGACAGGACGTTTGCAAGGAAAACATGCCATTGTCACCGGCGGCGGCCGGGGGATCGGGGCCGCCATCGCCGATGCTCTGGCAGCCGAAGGCGCACGGCTCAGTCTCTTGGGCCGCAATGAAGAGGTGCTGCAAGCCAAAGCGGAAAGCCTGCCTGAGGCAATCCCTCTGGCCTGCAATGTGACCGATGAAGCGGCTGTGGCGGCGACTTTCGCCGCCGCCCGTGAAAAATACGGCCCGGTGGATATTCTGGTCAATAACGCCGGGGCGGCCAAATCGGTGCCGTTTCTGAAAACCCGGCCCGATGACCTCAGGGCCATGCTGGATGTGAATCTTTTGGGGCCGTGGTTGTGCATGCAGGCGGCATTGCCGGATATGCTGGACAAGGGCGCGGGGCGTATTGTCACCGTGGCCAGTACCGCGGCGCTTAAAGGGTATGCCTATGTCACCGCTTACGGTGCCGCCAAACACGGGGTGCTGGGGCTGACGCGGGCGCTGGCTCTGGAACTGGCCCAGAAGGGGGTGACCGTGAACGCGGTCTGCCCCGGCTTCACCGAAACGGATATTGCTTTTGATGCGATAGAGAATATTATGGCCAAGACCGGCCGCAGCCGTGAAGAGGCCGTGGCCGAATTGGCCAAGCACAATCCGCAGAAACGGTTTATCCAGCCGGCAGAAGTGGCGGCGGCGGTGTTGTGGCTGTGCCAGGAAGACAGTGGATCAATCACCGGGCAGGCCATTTCCGTGGCCGGCGGAGAAGTAATGTAAGGGGCGGCGATGCCGGACACCAGCACAACCGACAGCAGCAAGAAACGCCTGGGGCTCTGGCTCCGGCTGATTACCGACAGCACCATGATCGAAAAAGAGGTTCGCGGCCGGTTCCGCAATGAATTTGGCGTGACCCTGCCGCGGTTCGATCTGATGTCTGCGCTGTATCGGGCGCCGGGTGGTCTGACCATGGGCGAATTGTCGAAACAGCTTCTGGTGTCCAATGGCAATGTGACAGGCGTTGTTGAGCGGTTGCAGAAGGAGGGGCTGGTCAAACGCTGGGTATTGCCTACAGACCGGCGAATCTACAGCGTGGGGTTGACCCCCAAGGGGCGCACCGTGTTCAAGGAAATGGCCGACCGCCACGAAGGCTGGATTAATGAAATTCTCGGCGATCTGGATGACGATCAAGTGGATCGGATCCTGCATGATCTGGATGTGCTGAAGGATCTTCTTAAAAAACGTAACGAAACGGCGAAAGCGGAAAGTCAAACCAAAGCTCAGGCCAGAAGCTAGGCCCAAACCAAAGCCCAAATCAAAGCTCAGGCCAAAAGTGTCAAGAAGGAAAAAATTATGAAAATGGCGACGTTGAAACCGCAACATTTTATCTGGGACATGCAGGACGGGGTGGCGGTAATCCGGCTGAACCGGCCGGAGCGGAAGAACCCGCTCACCTTTGAGTCTTATGCGGAATTGCGTGATACCTTCCGCAGTATGGTTTATGCCGAGGATGTCAAAGCGGTGGTTTTTGCCAGCAATGGCGGCAATTTCTGTTCCGGCGGTGATGTGCATGACATCATCGGCCCGCTGTTGCAGCGGGACATGAAGGGGCTTCTGGAATTCACCCGCATGACCGGCGATCTGGTCAAGGCCATGATTTCCTGCGGAGTGCCGATCATTTCCGCCATTGACGGGGTGTGTGTGGGGGCCGGGGCCATGGTGGCGCTGGCATCTGATATTCGTTTTGCCACGCCCGAGGCCAAAACCGCCTTTCTGTTTACCCGCGTCGGACTTGCCGGCTGCGACATGGGAGCCTGCGCCTTGCTGCCGCGCATGATCGGTCAGGGCCGGGCGGCGGAGCTTCTTTATTCCGGGCGCGTCATGACTGCCGAGGAGGGCGACAAATGGGGTTTTTATAACCGGCTTGTCCCGGCGGACTCTCTGGAGGAAGAAGCCATTGCCTTTGCCCGGAGACTTGCCGAAGGCCCCAACTTCGGGCATATGATGACCAAAACCCAATTGCTCAGAGAATGGGATATGTCTTTGGAGGCGGCCATCGAGGCCGAAGCCCAGGCCCAAGCCATCTGCATGCAGACCAAGGATTTCCAGCGGGCCTATGATGCTTTTGTGGCCAAGGAAAAACCCGTCTTCAAAGGGGACTAAAATGACAAAACTGGATCAGACCTATCTTCACTGGCCGTTTTTTGAAGACCGTCACCGCACGCTCGCCCGGGATCTGGACCGATGGGCCCGGGACAACCTTTCCGGACTGAGCCATGACCGCGATAAGGTGGACGGGACCTGCCGGGAACTGGTGCGCCGGCTGGCTGCCGGGGGCTGGCTCAACTATGCGGTGCCGGATGCAGAGAGTGGCAAGCTGGATGTGCGCAGCCTGTGTCTGATCCGGGAAACGCTGGGACGTTATGACGGTCTGGCGGATTTTGCCTTTGCCATGCAGGGACTCGGCAGCGGGGCCATCTCGCTGTATGGTTCCGAGGATCAGAAACAGACCTATCTTCCTGAGGTGGCGGCAGGGCGCAAGATCGCTGCCTTTGCCCTGTCGGAACCCCATGCCGGTTCCGATGTGGCGGCCATGAGCACCTCTTTCCGCGGAGACGGGGACGATCTTGTCCTGAATGGCTGCAAAACCTGGATTTCCAACGGCGGCATTGCCGATTTTTATGTGGTGTTTGCTCGTGAGGAAGGCACAACGGGCAGCAAAGGCATTTCCGCCATTATCGTGGATGCGGACACGCCAGGGTTCGAGGTGGCCGAACGGATCGAGGTGTCGGCGCCGCATCCCCTGGGGAAACTGATCTTTAAGGACTGCCGGGTGCCGCGCCGCAAGCTGATTGCCGAACAGGGACGCGGGTTTCGTTATGCCATGGGCACGCTGGACGTGTTCCGCTCCACAGTGGGTGCTGCGGCCATGGGCTTTGCCAAACGGGCGCTTCTGGAAGCTTCCGAGCGGGCGACCAGCCGGCACCTGTTTGGGGCCCCCATGAGCGACTTGCAGATTATTCAGTCTAAAATCGGCGATATGGCGCTCCATATTGACGCCAGCGCCCTGCTGATCTACCGGGCCGCCTGGACCAAGGATCTGGTGGCGGAACGGGTGACGCGCGAGGCGGCCATGGCGAAGCTGTTCGCCACCGAGGCGGCGCAGAAAATCATTGACGATGCGGTACAGATTTTCGGCGGTCAGGGGGTAGTGTTTAACGAAACCGTGGAACGGCTGTATCGGGAAATCCGCTCGCTGCGAATTTATGAGGGAGCCTCGGAAGTGCAAAAAATTATTATTGCAGGCCAGGCGCTTGCCCCGTATAAAGAAGAAAAATAAACTCAAAAACAGGCCGGAAAATATAAAGATCAACAAGGTGTTCCGGCCGGTCGTTTAAGGGCTTTGGCGGATCAGTCTCACGGCAGTTGTAAGACACAAAACGAGGTGAAATATGTCTTATCCAACTGCCCATCAGGACCATTTTGCGCGCAAGAACTTGCCGCCCCGGGAGACGTGGCCGGATTTTCTTCTGGATCTTCCGGGGTACAGTTTTCCCGATCGGGTGAATGCGGCGACCGATATTCTGGAGTCCCAGATTGCCGCCGGACGGGGCTGGAAACCTGCGCTGCTGTTTGAGGACCAGGCCTGGACTTACGAGGAACTGAACCGCAAAGCCAATCAGATCGCGCGCGGCCTGACCGAGGAAATGGGGTTGATCCCGGGCAATCGGGTTTTGTTACGGGGCTTTAACAATCCCATGATGGTGGCCGCCTGGTTTGGGGTGCTGAAAGCCGGCGGTATTGCGGTGGCGACCATGCCGTTGCTCCGGGCGCGGGATCTTAAGCCGATTTTGGCCAAGGCGGAAATCAGTCATGCGTTATGCGATGTGCGGCTCAGGGAAGAGCTGGACCTGGTGGCAGCGGCCTGTCCGACCCTGAAACAAACAGGATATTTCAGCGCCTTGGGCACGTCCGAGACGGCATTCGATCGTCTGGTTGCTGCCCAGGTGCCGGATTTTGAGACGGTGGAGACCGCGGCCGAGGATGTGGCGCTGATCGCGTTCACCAGTGGTACCACCGGCAATCCCAAGGGCTGCATGCATTTCCACCGGGATATTCTGGCCATGAATTATTGTGTGGGGGAAAAACTTTTGGGGCTGAGGCCGGATGACCGGGTTGTGGGCAGCCCGCCCATAGCCTTTACCTTCGGGCTTGGCGCCCTGGTGACATTTCCCCTGAAGGCGGGGGCGAGTGTGGTTCTTCTGGAAAAACCGTCTCCGGCTGTCCTGCTAGAGGCCATTGCAACATATCGTGCCACCTGGTGTTTCACGGCGCCGACTGGGTACCGGGCGATGCTGGACAATCTGGAGGGGGTGGATCTTTCCTCGCTGAAGAATTGTGTCTCAGCGGGGGAGCATCTGCCGCTGCCCACCTTTGAGGCGTGGCAAAAGGCGACAGGTCTGAAACTGATCAACGGCATTGGTGCGACGGAAATGATCCATATCTTCATTTCCGCCAAGGGGGACGAGATTCGTCCCGGCGCCACCGGCAAGGCCATTTATGGTTATGAGGCGCGGGTGGTGGATGACGATATGAACGATGCGCCACCGGGGGAGGTGGGGCGGCTGGCGGTGCGTGGCCCGACCGGCTGTCGCTATCTCAATGATCCGCGGCAAAAAAACTATGTCCGCAATGGCTGGAATCTCACCGGGGATGCTTACCGCCGGGATGAAGACGGATATTTCTGGTTCCAGGCCCGCGCCGACGATATGATTATTTCCTCTGGGTACAATATCAGCGGGCCGGAAGTGGAAGAATGTCTGCTGGCGCATGCGGCGGTGCGGGAATGCGCCGTGATTGGCGTACCGGACGAGGCGCGCGGTCAGCGCATCAAGGCGTTTGTGGTGCTCAATGACGGATTTTCCGCCGGGCCGGTATTGATCCAGGAATTGCAGGATTTTGTCAAAAACACCATTGCGCCCTATAAATATCCCCGGGAAATCGAATTTGTGCAGACTCTGCCCAAGACGGAGACCGGCAAGATCCAGCGTTTCAAGCTACGCCCGGCATGACCGTAGGGGAGCCGGGATAACCGTAGGGGAGGAAGCGTTATTATGCGCCAGTGCCGCAATCCATGCTGCCCCTGGCGAAGATAGGAACAGGGAGGCTAGCCACAGGGGGCCTTGTCCGCTTCAGGACGCGGAGTCCTCCATGGGGATCAGGAACTGTTCCATCCGGGCACGGATGTCGCCGGGGATGGGGGTGGCTTTGACCTGCGCCTTGCTGGCCCAGACAATGGTATGATGGTTGATCAGCCGGTCTTCGCCGTCATGCTGGACGCGTATTTCGAGATCAATGCGGCTGCGCCCCAGGGATTTCACCCCCAGAAACACGTCAAGCTTCTCGCCCAGCCGACTGGCTTTAAGGAAAGTGGTATCCACATGCACGGTCGGGGTCATGTGGTCTTCCTGCATCAGCGTGGCATAAGGCATCTCCAGCGGGCCTTCAAACCATTTTTCCAGAACTTCATTGAATATTTCAAAATAACGTGGAAAAAAAACAATGCCGGCCGGATCGGTATGGTTGAAGCGGACGGTAATTTGGGTATGGAAATACTTCATAATCTGATACTTTGAAATTGGATGAACCGTTGATTGGGGATGTGGAGGTGATAATGAAAAATTTTTTCGTGAAAATCAAATGTGAACTGGGAAAAGCCTATGACGTGGCGGCGGCTCTTGTGGATACACTTGAAGACAAGGTGGAGGAAGTCTATTCCATTTCCGGAGAATTTGATCTGATCATGAAAATCCGCCTCAATGATGATGAGGATGTGGGCCTGTTCGTCAATGAACATGTCCACGCTATCGACGGCATCAAGGACACTTTCACCCTGATAGCGTTCAAAGCTTTCAAATAGAGTGAATTATGGCGACAGCATCACATATGGCTGTGTCCTGTTTTCTTCGGATGGTCATGATGCTGTCATATTGATTTTTGATATGGATCAGTGTTTCCGGGGCCTGGATACGGTAAAAAGGCCCCCTATAGCACAAAGGATCCAGAAAGATGACAGCACTGCGGACAAAACGGGAATTGTCCCCAGCCCCCCGGCGTTCTGACAGCGCCTCTCAGCCGGAACGTCCCAAACGCCTGCCGCGGTATACCAGCTATCCGACGGCATTACAGTTTGGCCCGTTGAAGGCGGACCAGGCCCGGCGCTGGCTCGACGAGGTGCCGGAACAGGCGCCGCTCAGCCTTTATTTCCATATTCCCTATTGCGATCAGCTATGCTGGTTTTGCGGTTGTTATACCCATATCAGCAACCATTACGGACCGGTGGAGAAATATCTGTCTGTGCTGATTGAAGAATTGCGGCAAGCCGTGGCCCGGCTGTTTTCAGACGAGGTTGCGCGCCGGAAGGTCAGCCATATTCATTTTGGTGGCGGCTCGCCCACCCTTCTCAAGGCCGAGGATTTCGCGCGGCTTATGAAAGTGGTCTCTGAAACATTTGATATCCTGCCTGATGCGGAAATTGCGGTGGAGGTTGATCCGCGCACGTTGAGTGCGGAAAAGGTACGCACCTATGCGGAACAGGGGGTCAACCGCGTCAGCATGGGCATTCAGGATTTCAATCCCAGGGTCCAGAAAGCCATCAACCGCATTCAGCCGGCCGCCCTGATCGAAGAGTGCTTGGGATGGTTTCAGGATGTGGGAATCAGCAAAATCAATTTTGATTTGATTTATGGCCTGCCCCATCAGACCCTGGACAGCATTCGGGAGACGGTCATGCAATCGATCTCTTATACCCCCTCTCGGATTGCCTTGTTTGGATATGCTCATGTGCCATGGCTGAAAAAACATCAGCGCATGATTCCCACTGAAGCCCTGCCGGATCAGGCGCTGCGCCAGCAGATGTTTGCTGAGGCCAGCGCCCAGCTTGAACAATGCGGGTATAGAGCCATAGGTCTGGACCATTTTGCCCGGCCCGGGGATCCTTTGCTGGAGGCGCGGGACAGGGGTCGTTTGAAAAGAAATTTCCAGGGGTACACCAATGATCCGGCCGAGGTCCTGATCGGGTTTGGCGCGTCGGCCATCAGTTCTCTGCCTGGCGGGTATGTGCAGAACACTACCGATATGAAAGACTATCAGGCCCGGATTCTGGCGGGGCGCAGCGCGGCCCGTCGGGGGGTGGGGTTGCGGCCGCGGGATCTTCTGATGCGGACTATCATTTCGGACCTGATGTGTATGTTTGAAGTCAATCCCGAAGCACGGGCAAAACAACTGGGCGTGACTTATGACTTCGGGCGGGAAAAGGCTGGGTTGCACCGGCTGATTTGTGCCGGCTATATGTGCCAGGACGGGGATGTCTATCGTATCACCGAAGCAGGGCGACCGTATCTCAGGGCCATATGTACGCTGTTTGATGAATATTTTCCCCAGGACAGCGATATTCTGCACCGCTGTATTCATGAAAGCGAAGGCTAGAGTGAATTGTGCATAGGTTGGCTCAATTCACTCTAGACTATTCTCCGACGGTTTTTTCCGCATGCTGGGTCAGTTTCCGGATCAGCGTGTCCAGTTGCGCCTGTTCCTCGGCATTCAGCGTTTTCAGCAAAAGCCGCTCATAGTCGGTCACCAATGGTTCGATGCGGTTATAAATATCCTGGCCTTCATTGGTCAGGGAAAGAATTGACCGCCGCCGATCTTCTTCGGCGTAATGGCGCCGGACATGGCCCTTGTCCAGAAGGCTGTTGACCGCCCGGCTGACGGCCACCTTATCCAGTGCGGTCCGTTCCGCCACTTCCGCCGCGGAAATATTCGGAAAACGGTTCAATAGCGCCATCACTTTCCATTCCGAGGGCGAGATTTTAAACTGTTTGGCATAAATATTTGCCAGCCGCCGGCCAATCATATTGGACAGATATGACAGCCTGTAGGGGAGAAATTCTTCCAGAAGCAGATGTTTTTTTGGGCTTTCAGACATGCTTTTCAAGCTTCTTTGTTAACGGGTTTCCAAGTACGGCACCATTATTCCTTGATAAAGTTACAAATGCAACTATAATAACTTCTGTTTCAGGGCGCGCTAAAACCTAACATTCTTTAACGGCGCAGGCAGCAAGTTTTTGGGCTCTGCTTACAGGGCTTCCGACGCCTAGATAAACCAGAACTGGCTTGGGTCAACCGGGATTAAAAGAGAAGGACAGGGTATGAAAAAATGGATTTCTTTTCCGCACCGGGCGGGCAGGCACTCCCGCCAGGCGCATGTGGATCTGCCGGACGGCACTTATGAGCGTGAAATGGGCAAGGAAGGTTTCTTTGGTCCGGCGGCGCATTTTTATCACACGCACATTCCCACCGGATGGAGCGATTTTCAGGGGCCGCTCAGGCCGCACGCCTTTGATACCAATCTGCTGAGCGAGTTCGGGGGCTCGCCGTGGGATGCCGAGCAACTTCTGGGCAATGCCCATCTGCGTCTCAGAATCTGGAAAACGGACCGGGACATGGATCATCTGGTGCGTAATGCCGATGGGGATGATCTGTTGTTTGTGCATCATGGTCAGGGGGATTTGTATTGTGATTTCGGACATTTGGCTTATGAGGCCGGCGATTATATTGTGATCCCGCGGGGCTGCATGTGGCGTCTGGCGCCTGCGCAAAAAACGGAACTGCTGATGGTTGAGGCGACGGGCAGCCATTATCAGCTGCCGGACAAGGGGCTGGTGGGGCCGCATGCCATTTTCGACCCGGCGATGCTGGATATACCGGCCCTGGACGATGCCTTCGAAACGCAAAGGAGCGACAATGAGAACTGGCGTGTGGTGGTCAAGGCGCGTCAGCAGCTCAGCACCATCACCTATCCCTTCAACCCGCTGGATGCGGTGGGCTGGAAAGGGGATCTGAGCGTAGTGCGGGTCAATGTCCGCGACATCCGCCCGCTGATGAGTCACCGCTATCACCTGCCGCCCAGCGCCCATACCACCTTTGTGGCGGGCCGGTTTGTGGTCTGCACTTTTGCGCCGCGGCCCATCGAAAGCGACCCCGGCGCGCTGAAGGTGCCATTTTATCATAATAATGATGATTATGACGAAGTGATCTTCTATCACCGGGGCAATTTTTTCAGCCGCGATAATATCGAGGAAGGCATGATTACCTATCATCCTTTCGGGTTTACCCACGGCCCCCATCCCAAGGCGTTCGAGGCCGGGAAAAAGGCGGCGCTGAAGGAAACGGACGAGATTGCCGTGATGATCGACAGCCGCGATGCGCTGGATATCGGCGCGGCAGCGGAACGCGTGGAAAACAACGACTATGTAAACAGCTGGAAACCGAAAGACTAGCCGGTGATCCATTCAACCTATAAAATCGAAGGAAGATATTGATGAAACTTGCGTCTTTGAAAGCCGGACGGGACGGCAAACTGATTGTTGTCAATCGGGATCTGACCAAGGCGGTCTCCGCCGACGCCGTGGCCCAGACCATGCAGCAGGCGTTGGATAACTGGGCGGAGCTGTCTCCAAAACTGCAGGCCATTTATGAGGATCTTCAGGCCGGCAAGCTGGACGATGTGGCGTTTGATTTCGATCCCACCAAATGCGCGGCACCACTGCCGCGGGCTTATCACTGGGCCGATGGCTCGGCCTATGTCACCCATGTGGAACTGGTCCGCAAGGCCCGCGGGGCGGAACTGCCGGAAAGTTTCTGGGAAGATCCGCTGGTCTATATGGGCGCGTCAGACGCCTTTATCGGGCCCCATGATGATATTGAGGTGGAAAGCGAGGACTGGGGCATTGATTTCGAGGCCGAGGTGGCGGTGATCACCGATGATGTGCCGGCGGGCATCACCCCGGAACAGGGGCTGGACCATATCAAGCTGATCACCATTCTTAATGATGTTTCGCTCCGGAACCTGATCCCGGCGGAATTGGCCAAACAGTTCGGTTTCTACCAGTCCAAGCCCTGGACCGCCTTTGCGCCGGTGGTGGCGACACCGGATGAACTGGGGGAGGCGTGGAAAGACGGCAAGGTGCATCTGCCGCTTCATGCCATTCTCAACGGCACCAAAATCGGCGCGCCCAATGCCGGGGTGGACATGACTTTTGATTTCGGACGGTTGATTTCACATATCGCCAAGTCCCGCTCGCTTATGGCCGGGACCGTGGTGGGGTCCGGGACGGTGTCTAACCGGGGGTCGAAGGACGGGTCCTGCTGCCTGGCGGAAGTGCGTTGTCTGGAAACCATTGCCGAGGGCAAACCGAAAACCCCGTTTATGAAGTTCGGCGACCGGATTGAAATCGACATGCTTGATAAAGACGGGAAAAGCATCTTTGGCCGCATTGACCAGAAGGTGAAACAATATCATCCGCCCCGTTAAGGGGCATGGTTGACATGAGGCGGGAGGCACCGGAGGCAAGCTTCATCCGCAGAACAGGAGACAGGGCATGAAACTTTACGGCTATTTCCGCTCGTCCGCCGCCTATCGGTTGCGGATTGCACTCAATCTCAAGGGGCTGGAGTATGAGCAGGTTGCTGTCAATCTGCTCAAAGGGGAGCATAAAGCTGAGGCGTACCACAAGGTGAACGCCCAGGGCTTTGTGCCGGCGCTTACCGACGGCGACCTGACCCTGGGTCAATCCATGGCCATGCTGGAATATCTGGAAGAAGCCTACCCGCAAGTGCCGCTCTTGCCCCGGGATGCGGCGGGACGGGCGCGGGTACGCCAGATGGCGAATATTGTGGCCTGTGACATTCATCCGCTGAACAATCTCAGGGTGCTGAAATATATCAAAAATACCTTGGGGGCCAGCGAAGGTCAGAAAACTGCTTGGTATCATCATTGGATTATGGAAGGATTCCAGGCGTTTGAAGCCCTTCTGGTTCAGGGCGGGGCGCAGCGTTTCTGTTACGGCGATCACCCCACCTTTGCGGATGTGTGCCTGGTGCCGCAGGTCTATAATGCGCGCCGTTTCAACTGCTCCCTGGAGGCATTCCCCCGGATCCGCCGCATCGCCGATCATTGCAACCGGCAGGACGCCTTCATCCGGGCCCAGCCGGAAAATCAGCCGGACGCCATCTGAACCCGGGATTTACCCGTTCTGGTGATAAGGCTCAGACCATACCGGTCGGCGATGGCCTTGTATTGGCTCCGGTCTTCTTCCCGCCGGTTCTGAGAAGGATTTCCGCCAGATCCATGAGGCGGTTCAGCAAACCTCCCCCAACTATTTCAACATTTCCCGCCCGATCAAGCTGGAAGCCCGGCTTAATGTGATGTGAGGTCGGGAGCAGGAGTCCAAGGCTTGGTACCTCTGGCAGCAGGCCCCTCATGGGGCCTGCCCCCACCAGAGTGAATCACTCTAATCACAATTCACTCTAAGTGCGGGATGTCACTTGCCCGCCTTTTCGCCGGCGCTGTGTTCCTTGACCCCCAGCGCATCGGCCAGGCGCATTTTGGCGCTGCCGGGTTTCAGGGGTTTCGGCTGGCTTTCATGGGGCGCCCAACCCAGCAGATACAACACCTCAAAAGTGACGGTGATCCGCCCTCGTTCGTCGCTGAACATGTTGCGGTACACCCGGTTCATTTCCATCATCATTTCCGCTGAACTCAACCCCTTATAGCCCTTGACAAGCGCATTGGTTTCTCCCATGCCGCGCAGTTCCATCATCAGCGCCAAGGCGTCCTTGTAGGTAACGGTGATGCGGTCCGTATCCACCACCGGCAGCGCAAAACCGGCCCGCTGCAAAAGGGTGCCTGCCTCGCGCACGTCTACAAACGGCGAGACATGCGGACTTGCCCCGCGGTCCATGTTCAGCTCCGCCTGGAACATGGCCTGACGCAATTCAGTGAGCGTCTCCCCACCGAACAGGGCCGCCAGGAACAGTCCATCGGGCCGCAGTGCCTGACGGATCTGAAGCAGCGTGCCCGGCAGATCATTGACCCAGTGCAGCGACAGATTACTGGTGATCAGGTCCAGACTCTGGGCACGATAGGGCAGAAATTCCTCATCCCCTTGCACCCGCCATGCGGCGGTGTCCCGTTTTGGGGCCTGTGTTGGGGCTTGTGTTGGGGCCTGCCCGGGGCTCTGCGCGGCATGGGCCGCAAGCATGGCCAGGGAAAGATCCTGCTGAATGAGGAGGTCGGGGTTTTTCTGGTTCAACAGGGCCGCAAGCTCCCCCCTGTGGCAACCAAGATCCAGCATACGTTCAAAGGACCGGTTCACATCCAGAAGCTTGTCATACAGCCGGTCGGCCACTTCGCGGAACAGAAAATCATGCTTGTCGAAAATCGCCGCTGCCCGGTCCCGGTGACGGCGCACCTGACGGCGGTCAAAAATCTGCGCGCTGCGGGGGGAAAGGGGGTTTTCTGGGGCGGCGGTCTCTGTCATACTTTTCCTGCACTCATATTCTGTCTGGCGGATTCTGCCTGTGGGATTCTATATGTGGGGGCGGTTTGCGCCGGCGCCGGATTTTTCCAGCCTATGAAGCAGTTATGGCATGGATCGCGGCCGATGAAAAGGGGGGGATGTCGATGAATTTTCTGAAAAATCTGTTGCAGACCTTCCCGTTTTCCCTGGCCCCGGTGCATATGCTGCCCGGCACAGTGGGAGGCCGGCTGCTGGATCTGGTGTTGCCGCCGCGGTGTCTGGCTTGCGGGGGTCTGGTGCAGGAGGCGGCCCGGCTGTGTGCGGTCTGTTGGGGCCGCCTTGACTTCCTTACCGACCCCTGTTGTGCCTGTTGCGGATATCCGTTCGATCTGCGCCATGATGGAAGAACGCAGATGATCTTGTGCGGGGTGTGCCAAAGTCGGCCCCGCCGGTTCGACCGGGCCAGAAGTGCGCTCCGCTACGATGCGGCAAGCCGGCCGCTGGTGTTGGCGTTCAAACATGGCGATCGGACGGATTATGCTCCCTATTTTGCCGACCTCCTGTGGCAGGCCGGGGGAGCGTTGCTTGCGGATTGTGACCTGATTTTGCCCGTTCCCCTGCATCCGCGTCGTCTCAGAAAACGCCGCTATAACCAGGCCGCGTTGCTTTCAGCTATGCTCTCCCGCAAAAGCGGTGTGCCCCACGATCCGCTCCTGGTGCGCCGCCGGCGCCACACCCCGCCCCAGCAGGGCAATCTGGCGGCCCGGGTCCGCAATGTCAGGGGGGCGTTTATACTAAAGGCTTCGGCCCGGGAGGCGGTGGCGGAAAAGGCCGTTTTGCTGATTGATGATGTCTTCACCACCGGGGCCACGCTGGAAGCCTGCGCGGCCGTGTTAAAAAAGGCCGGGGCGCAACGGGTGGATGGGCTGACCCTGTGTCGGGTTGTACAGCCTACGCCTGCTGTATAGGCCCATCCCCGTTGAATATGGTGTAAAAACGCCTATATAGTGGGGAAACGAGTTTTGGAGTGAGCCTTAGGATGAGCAAAATTACCATTTATACCAAACTGTTATGCCCATATTGCATGCGTGCCAAGAATCTGCTGAAAAACAAGGGGCAGGATTTTGAGGAAATTGATATTGGTGATCGTCCCGACCAGCGGCCGATCATGATTGAAAAAGCGGGGGGACGGACCACTGTGCCGCAGATCTTCATTGGCGAGACCCATGTGGGCGGCTGTGACGATCTGTTTGCCCTGGAACGGGCTGGCAAACTGGACGCTCTGCTGGCATAAAGGAAACACCGCACTGTGACTTCTTCTTTTCGCGTAGGACTGGTTCAGATGACTTCCACCAATGTGGTGGCGGAAAATCTGGCCATGGCCACGGCGCTGATCCGCGAGGCGGCGGATCAGGGGGCTGATCTGGTCCTGACGCCGGAATGCACCACCCTTCTGGAACACAGCCGCCGGGCCTTGCTTGACAAGGTGGCGCCCGAAGCTCAGGAGCCCGCCATCGCCCATTTTGCCGCCCTAGCTCAGGAATTGGGTCTGTGGCTGTTGATCGGGTCCATACCGGTTCTGGCGGATCCTGTGAGGGCAGATAATGGAAAGGCGGGCGACAAGGTGGCGAACCGGAGCTTTTTTTTCAGTCCGGAAGGAAAGATGGTGGCGCGTTATGACAAAATTCATATGTTCGACGTCGATTTGCCTGGTGGCGAACAATATCGCGAATCCCGATCCTATGCGCCGGGCCGGCAGGCGGTGCTGGCCGGGACACCGTGGGGGGAGCTGGGGCTAAGCATCTGTTACGATCTGCGGTTTGCGCATCTTTACCGAAAACTTGCGCAGGGCGGGGCAGTTATGTTATCTGTCCCCGCCGCCTTTACCCGTCTTACTGGTGCGGCCCACTGGCATGTGCTGCTCAGGGCCAGGGCCATTGAAACCGGTTGTTTTGTGTTTGCGCCGGCCCAGACCGGCACGCATGTTATGGAGCGGCAAACCTATGGCCATTCCCTGATTGTCGATCCCTGGGGCACGGTGATTGCGGATGGCGGCACGGATCCCGGGGTGGTGGTGGCGGATATTGATCTTGCCGACGTCTCCAAGGCCCGCACACGCATTCCGTCCCTGCATCATGACCGGGACTTTGTGGGGCCCAGTAACGAAGTGGATATGAAAAATGATAGTGTTTGATCTGAAATGTGCTGAAAATCACGTTTTTGAAGCCTGGTTCAAGAACAGCGAAGCCTATGAGGCGCAGGCGGCGGCACGGCAGATCGTGTGCCCGCACTGCGGCAATACGCAGATCGGCAAGTCCGTGATGGCGCCCAATATTGCGGTCAAAAGTAACCGCAAGGAGGAGACGCGTGCTCCGGCGGGACCGGAGTCCATGTTGCAACGGAAAAGTTATCATGTAGCCGCCAGCGCCAATGTGCCCCAAGGGCCCGAGGTGTCTGCCGAGGATGTCAAGCGGGCCATGGAACACATGTATGAAACCATGGCGAAATACCGCAAATATATTCAGGAAACCTGTGAGAATGTCGGGGCGGATTTTGCCGAGGAGGCCCGCAAGATCCATTACGGGGAAGCGGAAGAGCGTGGTATTTATGGGGAAGCCACACTGGAGGAAACCCAGGAACTTCTGGACGAGGGCATTGAAATTTTCCCCGTGCCGGGGGGCACCAAGCTGGACAGTTGAGGCCCGGCGGGCCCTGCTGGTCTTTGCCATCATTTTCCGTTAGGCTGATCCGATGATCCACCGGGAAAAACCATTGGGGGTTATCCTCGCTGGCGGCCAGTCCCGCCGCATGGGCGGGCAGGACAAGTTTCTCCTGCCGCTTGGGACAGCGCCGATGATCGGCCACATCATTGAGCGGGTCCGCCCCCAGGTGCGCCGGCTGTATCTTAACGTAAACCGTTCCGTACCGGAAATCCGGGCGCTGGGCCTGCCGCTGCTTAAGGACGGTGAGGGAAGCGGGCAAGGCCCGCTGGCCGGGCTTGAAGCGGCGTTGCGGCTGGCTTGGCGCGAGGGGGACCATGTGGTGGCTACTTTCGCCTGTGACGTGCCGTTTTTGCCAAAAAATTATATCAGACGACTTCTGGAGGAGATGCACCGCCGGCAAACCCGGTTGGCTTTGCCGTCTTCGGGGGACCGGTTGCATCCGGTCTGTGGGCTGTGGCACCGGGACCTTCTGACGGATTTGCAAGCTTATCGGGCGGCGGGGGGACGAAAAATGCTGGACTGGGTGGCGCGTCATGATTTTTCCCGGGTTGTTTTTTCCGGCACCCCGGACCCGTTCCTCAATGTCAATACCCGGACGGACCTGGACCAGGCCGCCCGCTGGATCAAGCCCTGCTGACAGAACCGTGCCCTATAGCAGGCGCCGGCCGCTGTCGGTGTGGATGTCCATACTGTCCTTGCGCACCAGGGTCAGGACCGTCAACCCCGTCTCTTCGGCCAGGGATAGTGCCAGTGCGGTGGGCGCTGAAATGGCCGCCAGAACCGGGATGCCGAAACAGGCTGCTTTCTGAACCATTTCAAAACTGCATCGGCTGGTGATCAGGGCAAATCCCGCTGCGGGGTTCATATTCTGGCGCAGCATGTGCCCGATCAGCTTGTCCAGCGCATTATGGCGGCCCACATCTTCGCGGGCGGCAAGGATTTGGCCGTCCCGATCACAAAACGCGGCGGCGTGAACCGCCCCGGTTTGCCGGTTCAATGGCTGATGGGCGTCAAGGTGGCGCATGGCAGCATGGATCACGGCGGGAGAAATTTTTATGGGTGAGGAGAGAGGCGGAAGGGGACGGGTTATATACTCCAGACGCTCAATGCCGCACAATCCGCAGCCGGACCGCCCACTCATCTGCCGCCGGATTCGGTTCAGGCGGGCAAAACAGCGCGGCGTGATTTCCAGTGCCGCGACCAGCCCGGCCGGGCTTTTGTTCAGTTTCAGATCCAGAATGTCCCTCGGCCCGTCAATAACCCCTTCGGTCAGGCTGAATCCATAGGCGAAATCCTCAATATCCCGGGGGGTGATCATCATAACGGCATGGCTGATACAATTATATTCCAGCGCCACAGGAATTTCGCAGGCTACCTCGCGCTGAACAACAGCGGTGCCGGCCGGGGTCCACAGACGGGCTGTGCGGGCGAGGCGGGGCGCTTGCAAAGCGATTTTGTCGGGATCGGCCATGAGGCTCAGTCCCTGGTGGCAAAAGCCACATAGTTGACGGAAAAGTCATGGTCGCTGAGGGACCAGCGTCCCGTCAGGGGATGATAAACCATGCCTTTGATATCCTTCACCTCGAACCCGCTTTGACGCAGGGCGCGGCTGAGTTCGGAAGGGCGCAGGAATTTTTTCCAGTCATGGGTGCCTCTGGGCAGCCAGCGTAACACATATTCCGCGCCGGCAATGGCCATCAGCCAGGATTTGGTGGTGCGGTTGAGGGTGGAAAGCGTCATGCCGCCGCCGTCCCGCAACAGGCTGTGGCAAGCGTCCAGAAAGGAGGGAATGTCGGCCACATGTTCGATCACTTCCATATTCAGAATGGCGTCGAATTTTTCCCCCTTGGCGGCCAGTTCTTCGGCGGTGGTGGCGCGATAATCAATGTCCAGCCCCATTTGCATTGCATGGGTGGCGGCCGTGTGAATGTTTTTTTCGGAGGCGTCTGCTCCCACCATTTCAGCGCCAAGGCGTGTCAGCGGTTCACACAGCAGCCCCCCGCCACATCCGATATCCAGAATACGCAGGCCCTTAAGCGCATCCGGGGCCATAACATCCCGTCCGAAATGGGTGCACAAGGCGTTTTTGATGAAAGTGATGCGGGTCGGGTTGAGCTTATGCAGCGGCTTGAAGGGGCCGTTGGGGTCCCACCAGGTGGCGGCCAAAGCCGAAAAATTGGCAACTTCTTCAGGATCAACTGATTTGGGCCGGTCCGCGCTTGCGGCCGGTTCTTGGGGGGGTGGGGAGAGTCCGCCGGAAAGTCCGGGCCTGTCTTCTGGTGTCGGGGCATGAAATATCTCAAGCAATTAGCGCGAAAAAAACCACTAAATATACACTATACTCAACTCAATCCTTGCTTCAAGCGAATAGACGCGTATATGTATAGCGCGGTTTTTTGTCAAAAGACCCCCAAAATTATAAAATGATAACCAAGGGGGCTAACCCGGGTTTTTGGAATGTCAAGAATAGTGATGAAATTTGGCGGAACCTCCGTGGCCGACCTGGATCGGATCCGGAACGTCGCCGCCCGCGTCAAGAAAGAGGTTGATTCCGGTCATCAGGTTGCTGTTGTGGTGTCCGCCATGGCCGGAACGACGGATCAGCTGGTCAAATGGGTGGAAGAGGCCTCGCCACTGCATGACGCCCGCGAATATGATACGGTGGTGGCTGCCGGAGAACAGATTACCTCCGGGCTTCTGGCGCTGACGTTGCAGAATATGGGGGTGTCTGCCCGGTCCTGGCTGGGCTGGCAGGTGCCGTTTCGCACCGATAACGTGCATGGCGCTGCCCGTATTAAGGAAATTGATACCACCCGCATGCGCGAACGGCTTAAGGAAGGCGTGGTCTGTGTCATGGCCGGATTTCAGGGAATCGCCGATGACAACCGGATTTCCACGCTGGGGCGGGGCGGCTCGGATACTTCGGCCGTGGCTCTTGCGGCGGCGCTGGAGGCGGACCGGTGTGATATTTATACGGATGTGGAAGGGGTGTTTACCACCGATCCGCGGATTGTGCCGAAAGCGCGCAAGCTGGATAAAATCACTTATGAGGAAATGCTGGAAATGGCCTCGCTGGGCGCCAAGGTGCTGCAAACCCGTTCCGTGGCCATGGCCATGAACCATGGGGTGCGGGTTCAGGTGCTGTCAAGTTTTACCGACGCCCCCGGGACATTGGTTGTTGATGAGGATGAAATCGTGGAAAAACAAGTAGTCAGCGGCATTGCCTATGCCAATAACGAAGCAAGAATCACCCTTGTGGGCGTTGCCAACACGCCGGGGATTGCTGGGGATGTCTTTGGCCCGCTTGCCGAAGGCAATATCAATGTGGATATGATCATTCAGAATGAATCCGAGGACGGGCTGAAAACCGACATCACCTTTACCGTTCCCAAGGGCGATGTGGAAAAAGCCACGGATATTCTGGAAAATTCTCGCAAGGTGCAGTTCGACCGGCTGATTTCGGACAAGAATGTCGTTAAAATTTCCGTGATCGGGGTCGGCATGCGGTCCCATGCCGGGGTCGCCGCCACCATGTTCCAGACCTTGGCGGAGAAGGGCATCAACATCCAGGTGATTTCCACCTCTGAAATCAAGATCAGCGTACTGATCGATTCTCAATATACCGAACTGGCCGTTCGGGCATTGCATACGGCTTACGGCCTGGACAGCGAATAAGGCCGACAGATGTCGACCGGAACGGACCAGGAAGGGGAAGATGGCATGAGGCAGAACGGATATAAACGCCTGGAGCAGCTCTGGCGCCGGGGATGCGAATTCCTGGGCACGGAATATGCTATACTGGGCGGCGCCATGAGCTGGGTCTCAGAACGTCATCTGGTTTCGGCCCTGTCCAATGCCGGCGGATTTGGTGTGATCGCCTGTGGCAGCATGACACCGGATCTTCTGGATCAGGAGATCGCCGCCACCAAGACCATGACCGACAAGCCGTTCGGGGTGAACCTGATTACTATGCATCCGGAACTGGAGGCGTTGGTGGATGTGGTTCTGGATCATGGCATGGGCCATGTGGTTCTGGCGGGGGGCATTCCGCCTGGAGGCGCCATTCAGAAACTGAAGGATGGTGGAGCCCGAGTGATCTGTTTTGCGCCGGCGCTGGTGTTGGCCAAAAAACTGCTGCGTTCCGGGGTTGATGCCCTGGTGATTGAAGGATCGGAAGCTGGCGGTCATATTGGCCCGGTGTCCACCTCTATCCTGGCCCAGGAAATTCTGCCGCATATTTCAGAGGTGCCGGTGTTTGTGGCCGGGGGCATTGGCCGGGGCGAGGCGATTGCCGGCTATCTTGAAATGGGGGCGTCCGGGGCCCAGCTTGGCACCCGGTTTGTCTGTGCCGAGGAATGTATCGCCCATGAAAATTTCAAAAAGGCCTTCCTCAAAAGCAGCGCCCGGGATGCGGTGGCTTCGATCCAGCTGGACCCACGGTTTCCGGTTATACCGGTCCGGGCCCTGAAAAACGAAGCCTCTGAGAGATTTATGCAAACCCAGCGTGATGTGATAAATAAATATCAGGCTGGGGAGATCGACCTGAAGGAGGCGCAGCTGGCCATTGAACATTTCTGGGCCGGGGCGCTGCGCAAGGCCGTGATTGAGGGGGATGTGGAAAATGGTTCCCTGATGGCCGGCCAGAGTGTCGGCATGGTTTCCAAGATACAGCCGGTACGGGAGATTATACAGGAACTGGTGGAACAGGCGGCGGCGCATCTTGATCGGTAAACAGGCGGGGAATAGCCTTGTTTTCTTGCGATGGTGTCGCCCCGGTAACGTTCCGCCTGCGATGTTCCACCCTGTAACAGCGGAGTGACCGCTGGACCTTGAAAAAGGTTTGTGGCGCTTCGGGCAGATAAAGGAGGGGATATGACCCCTGTAAGCAGTGCACCGCGCCTTTTATTGAGGCGATTACATAAGATCATGGCCGGGACCGGTTCCGCCGAGGACCGCCTGAACCAGGTGGTGCGTCTGATTGCGGCGAACATGGTGGCCGAGGTGTGTTCCGCCTATTTTTTGCGGGGCGGCGAAATTCTTGAACTGTTTGCCACCGAAGGCCTGAAAACCTCGGCCATTCACAGGACCCGTCTGCGCGTTGGCGAGGGGCTGGTGGGGCATGTGGCGAGTACAGGCACGCCACTGAGCCTGACAGACGCCCAGAATCACCCTAAATTTGTCTATCGGCAGGAAACTGGCGAGGAAGCCTATCATTCCTTTCTGGGGGTGCCAATCCTCAGGGCTGGCCGGGTGGCGGGGGTTCTGGTGATTCAGAACCGGGCCCGGCGGCAATATACCGAAGAGGAAGTGGAGGTTCTGCAAACCGTGGCCATGGTGCTGGCCGAACTGGTGGCCAGCGGCGAACTGTTTGATCCTTATGAGCAACCCGAAGGCACCCTGGAACGGGCGGCAACGCCGCGGTTTGAAGGGGTGGTGTTTTCCGAAGGCCTCGCAGAAGGGGTGGCTGTGCTGCATGAACCCCGGGTTGAGGTGATCCACCATATTTCCGAGGATCCGGAAAAGGAAAAGAAACGTCTTAAAAAGGCGCTTCAGGACCTGGAGCAGGAAATCGATTCCATGATGTCGGCGGAGGATTTTCGTCATCACGGAGAACACCGGGAAATCCTCGATGTTTACAAGCTATTTGCCCGGGACCGGGGGTGGCAGGAAAAAATCACGGATGCCATTGAATCGGGGCTGACGGCAGAAGCGGCGGTGGAACGGGTGCAGATGGAAAATCGCAGCCGGATGCAGCAAACCCGGGACCCATATCTGAGAGAGCGGCTGAGCGATCTGGATGATCTGGCCAATCGGCTGATCCGGCATTTGATGGGCAAGGTGGGTACGGCGGCCGGCGCGGCGTTACCGGATAATGCCATTGTTGTGGCGCAGAATATGGGGCCGGCCGAACTTCTGGATTATGACCGGGAAAAACTGCAGGCTGTGATTCTGCAGCAGGGCAGCCCCACAGCCCATGTGGCGATTGTGGCCCGGGCTCTGGGCATTCCCATGGTTGGTCAGGTGGAACAGGCCATGCTCCATGTGGAGGAGGGTGAGCAGGTCATTGTCGATGGCGTGGACGGGGTGGTTTATTTCTCCCCCCAGCCAGAGATCCTGGCCAGCTATCAAGAAAATATCCGCGCCCGGGCGGAGCTTCTGGCCAGCTACGAAGCCTTGCGGGACAAACCGGCGGTGACCCGGGACGGGATTGAAATTGATCTGTTTATCAATGCGGGCCTGTCGGTGGATATGGACGGGCTGGAGCGCACCGGCGCGTTGGGCGTAGGGCTGTTCCGCACGGAATTCCAATTCATGGTCAGTGCCACCATGCCCAAAGTGGATATTCAGGCGGAATTCTATCGTTCCATTCTTGAATCAGCCGCCGACAAGCCCGTGGTGTTCCGTACACTGGATATTGGCGGCGACAAACCGGTGTCTTTCCTGAAGCGGGATGAAGAAGCCAACCCGGCGCTGGGCTGGCGGGCCATGCGTATTTCCCTCGACCGTCCGGCGCTGTTGCGCTATCAGCTCAGGGCCCTGTTGCAGGCGACAGCCGGCAAGGTTTTTTATGTCATGTTTCCGATGATCGCCGATGTCAGCGAGTTTCAGCAGGCGCGGGCCATCCTGCAGCGGGAACTGGACTGGCTCGACAAATTCAACAAAAAGGGGCCGACGGAAATCAAGGTCGGCACCATGCTGGAAGTGCCATCATTGCTGTGGCAACTGGACAACCTGCTGCCGCTGGTGGATTTTGTGTCTGTAGGCAGCAATGACCTGATGCAGTTTTTCTTTGCCTGTGACCGGGAAAACCCGAAATTGGCGGACCGGTATGATCCGCTCTCCCCGGCGGCGCTCAGCATGCTGAAATTTATTGTTGACAAATGCGCAGAATATAAAGTGCCGGTGACGCTGTGCGGAGAGCTGGGCGGCAAGCCGTTGGCGGCGATGGCCATGTTGGGGATTGGCTTTACCCGCCTGTCCATTGCGCCAGCCTCAGTCGGGCCCGTGAAAATGATGATCCGCAGCCTTGATCTGGGCCAGCTTAAATCCTATCTCGACGGTCTCCTGAGTCGTCCGGATCACAGTCTGAGGGGCAAACTCATAGCCTTTGCCCGGGATCACGGGATCCAGATTTGACCAAATCGGGCTCATTTAGGCCAAAATAGCTGTTTTGTTTACGGTATTTGCAATTTTTTGTTGACTCGGCACATTAATCTAAGCTTCACTTCCGAAGAAACCCTTAAACAACCGTTAACAAATTGACCGATATAGAAAAAACGACGTTTTCTTAACGAAAAAATAATCTGCGCAGGATATAGTGCAGAAACAATGCGCCAGGCAAAGGCAGAGAGTGATCCCTGCGGCAAGGGCGCATTAATTCGAGCGGGCGGGAATTCTACACCAGAATAACAACAGAGGCTGAAAAACATCCCCGAGATGTCTTCCGGATATTGGTCAAAAAATCGCCCAATAATTCGGAGAATACTGCGACCAGAATTTTGGGACAGGTCTTTTCCCATCTGTCAGTAAACATGTTCGAGAAAAGACCGTTGTATTTTAACCGTTGTATTTTGGATGCATGCCTCGGGTATGAATGGAATGAGATCAAATGGTTATAGGGGAAAAACATAAGCCTGACTCTGTCCGGGCGCAACACTTGGCAGAAGAGCAGGCAGAAGAGCAAACGGTACGGACCGACCATCGCCCCGATGTGGGGAGCCTTTTGCGGCAGGCGCGGGAAAATCATCCTGTCCGCGATCTGGATCAGATCGCGCGGGAATTATGTATCCGCAAACATATGCTGGCGGCGCTGGAAGACAACAACTTCACGATTTTTCCTTCGGCCTGCTATGCCAGCGGTTTTCTAAAGAGCTATGCCACTTACCTGGGGCTGGACGCGACCCAGATACTGGCCCAGTTCAGGCAGGAATTTGACGGGGCCAGTGAACGGGTGGAACTGGTGTTTCCGGAGGCTCCGCCGCGCCGGGAATGGCCGCTGGGCCTGATGGCTTCCGTGGCTACGGTGTGTCTCCTGATTGTGACCGGGGTATGGATTTGGGCGGGAGAGGACACTAAGGTCTCTTCGCTGACGGAAATCGCCAATGTCAGTTCCACGATTTTTGCCTCTGCCGTCGCGGTTACCGATACTCTTCATAAGAGCGTTGATCACGATAAGAGTGTTGATCACGAGACCGTGGGGCGGGAGGCTCTTGGCCCGGATGAGAAAACGTCAGCCGCGACCCCCATTCTGGTCCGCAATGATTCAAATGACTCAAATGACTCGGTTGATAGTGCTGCTGGTATTGCCGCGGGAGTAATCTCTAAGGAACCGGCACGGGTCCTGGCTGCGGCGGTGCCGGGTGGTGCTGCCCTGGCGGATAATACTCAAGCAAATAACATTCAAGCCAATAACACTCAGGCGGATAACATGCCATCCCCGGACCGCGAACCGGCTTCTGTCGCGCCGTCGTTGCGTTTCAGCCTTGTGGAGCAGGCGGCCGCCCATACCAGTCCAGCGGAGGCTGCGCAACCATTGGCAGCAGAAGGTGACATTCGCCTGTCTGCTGAACAGGATGTCTGGGTGCGCATCACCGGGGATCAGGGTAAGATCCTGATGGACGGGGTGATGCAGGCCGGTGAAGCCTTTTATGTGCCCAAACGCCCGGGGCTGCGCCTGATGACCTCGAATGCTTCGGCAGTGTCCATTTATGTGGGGGGCGAAGCCCTTTCTCCGCTGGGGGATTATGGTCAGATCGTCACTGAACTGGCGCTGGAGCGGAAAAAGTTGCTGCAAAAAACCGCCATGCACGCCCGGTAGCGCTGGATTTTACCGTCTTTGCGCCCTTCCTTATGCTTTCCACTTGAAATCAGAAAGCAGATCTCGCATGTTTAGGGCCCGAAGAATGGCGACGACAAACGGATAGTTCCATGAGCGTGCGACCCTATCGCGACATACAGAGAAGAAAATGCCGGCAGATCATGGTGGGCACGGTGCCGGTGGGCGGGGATGCGCCTATTTCCGTGCAAAGCATGACCAATACGCTGACCCATGATGTGCGGGCGACGGTGAACCAGATTCGAGAACTGGAGGAGGCCGGTGCCGATATTGTACGCGTCTCTTGCCCGGACGAGGACAGCACCGCGGCACTCAAAACCATTGTCCGTGAAGCCAGGGTGCCGATTGTCGCCGACATCCATTTTCATTACAGACGTGCCATTGAGGCTGCTGAGGCCGGCGCGGCCTGCCTGCGCATCAATCCCGGTAATATCGGGTCTGCTGAGCGGGTACGTGAAGTCGTAAAGGCCGCCCGGGATCATGGCTGTTCCATGCGCATTGGGGTCAATGCGGGCTCGCTGGAAAAACATCTTCTGGAACAGTTTGGCGAACCCTGCCCGGAAGCCATGGTTCAAAGTGCGCTGGAACATGCGGCCCTTCTCGAAGACAATGATTTCCGCGAATTCAAGATCAGCGTCAAGGCGTCGGATGTGTTCCTCGCCGTGGCCGCCTATCAGGGCCTGGCGGAAGCCTGTGACTATCCGTTGCATCTGGGCATTACCGAAGCCGGAGGCTTGCGCGGCGGGACGGTGAAATCCTCCATCGGCATGGGTATGCTGTTATGGTCAGGAATCGGCGATACCATTCGGGTATCGCTCAGCGCGGACCCGGTGGAGGAAATCAAGGTGGGGTTTGAAATGCTCAAGACCCTCGGCCTCAGGCATCGCGGGGTGCGGATTGTCTCCTGCCCGTCCTGCGCGCGTCAGGCTTATCCCGTAATCAAGACGGTGGAGGTTCTGGAAAAGCGGCTGGAGCATATTTCCACGCCCTTGAGCTTAAGCATCATTGGCTGTGTGGTCAACGGTCCGGGCGAAGCCCGCGAAACCGATATTGGTCTTACCGGTGGCGGCAATGGCAATCATATGGTCTATTTGTCCGGCGTGGCGGATCACAAGATTGACGATGAACATCTGGTGGATCATATCGTGGAACTGGTCGAAAGAAAGGCCGCCGAAATCGAGGCCGAAACGGCGGATGCCGCAGACCCCGTTCAAAAAGCTTCATAAATAAATTCAAGGAGGAAAATCTTGGCGCGTCTCCAGCCGGTGCGTGGAACCCATGACATTCTGGGCGAGAAGGCCCGGGCGTTCCGTTATATTACCGAAACTTTCCGGACCGTGGCGGAACGTTATGGTCATCAGGAAATCGCCACGCCCATTTTCGAATTTACCGAAGTCTTCAATCGCACCCTGGGCGAAACGTCGGATGTGGTGTCCAAGGAAATGTATACCTTTGTGGACCGGGGCGGGGAAAGCCTGACGCTGAGACCCGAATATACCGCCGGCATCGCCCGCGCCTTTCTGTCCGGTGGCCTGCAACAGGCAGCCCCCTGCAAGTTTTATGGTTTCGGGCCCATGTTCCGCTATGAACGTCCGCAAAAGGGCCGCATGCGCCAGTTTCATCAGATTGATGTGGAAATTCTCGGAGTGCCGGAACCGCAGGCGGATATTGAGCTTTTGGCCATGGCGGCCGATCTGCTGGAAGCGCTGGGCCTGAAGGATCATGTCACGCTGGAGCTGAATTCACTGGGGGACCCGGAAAGCCGCGATGCGTATCGCGGGGCGCTGGTGGAATATTTCAGCGCTCATGAGGACAAACTCAGCGAAGACAGCCGTCAGCGCCTGAAGCGTAACCCCCTGCGTATTCTCGACAGCAAAGATGAAGGGGACCGGGAACTGGTCAAAAACGCGCCGCTGTTGCATGATTATTTCAATGAGGCGTCCAGGGATTTTTTCCAGGCCGTAACCGACGGGCTCGACGCGCTGAATATTCCCTATACGCTCAATCCCCGACTGGTGAGGGGGCTGGATTATTACAGCCATACGGCGTTTGAATTCACTACCGACCGGCTGGGGGCGCAGGGCACGGTTCTGGCTGGCGGACGCTATGACGGGCTGATGGAACAGATGGGCGGTCCGGCCACCGCTGGGATCGGCTGGGCCGCGGGATTGGAACGCCTGAGCGAATTGCTGCCAGCCGATGCGCTGCCGGCCGATTCTCGCCCGGTAAGCCTTATTCCAGTGGGAACGGAGGCCCAGACGGCGGCGCTGAAACTGGCGCGGGATTTGCGCCGGGCCGGATTTGTGGTGGATATGGGCTATCGCGGCAATCTGGGCAAACGCATGAAGCGGGCCGATAAACTGAACAGCCGCCTGGCCGTGCTCATGGGCGAGGATGAATTGGCCCGGGGGGTTGTCACCATCAAGGATCTGGACCGTGGCGCGCAGCAGGAAGTGGCGCTTGAGGTGGTGGCCGATCATCTGAATCATTATCGTTAGCCTTCTTTTCCCGTTGTGTGCCGTGCCACATCAGCCCTGCTCAGGAAAAGAAGGACATAAGACAAAATGATACCCATAGAAAAACTCGACCAGTTGATCGCCCGCCATGAGGAACTGGAACATCTCATGGCTGAAGGAACGGACCTTTCCTCCGCCGATTTTGTGGCCATTTCCAAGGAATACAGCGAGCTCAACCCCGTGGTCAAAACTGCCAGAACCTATCAGGAAACGGTGCGCGAGATTGCCGACCTCGAAGACATGCTGGCGGACCGGGAAACGGATCCGGAAATGCGGGAATTGGCGGAACTGGAACTGCCGGTGTTGAAGAAAAAATTGCCGGAACTGGAACGGGAGGTGCAGCTGATGCTGCTGCCCAAGGATGTGGATGACGAAAAAAGCGCCATTCTGGAAATTCGGGCCGGTACTGGCGGGGACGAGGCGGCGTTGTTTGCCGGTGACCTGTTTCGCATGTATCAGCGGTATGCCCAGAACAGGGGCTGGAGTTTCGAGGTGGTCAGCGCCTCGGAAAGCGATCAGGGGGGCTTCAAGGAAGTGGTGATTTCTGTTAGTGGCAAAGGCGTGTTTGCGCGACTGAAATATGAATCCGGCGTGCATCGGGTGCAACGGGTGCCGGAAACCGAAGCCGGCGGTCGTATCCACACCTCCGCCGCCACTGTGGCGGTCATGCCGGAAGTGGAAGATGTGGACATCGACATCAAGGACAGTGATTTGCGCATTGATGTGTTCCGGGCTTCGGGCGCGGGCGGGCAGCATGTAAACACCACCGACAGCGCGGTGCGCATCACCCATATTCCCACCGGCATTGTGGTCAGCCAGCAGGATGAAAAATCCCAGCATAAAAACAAGGCCAAGGCGCTGAAAATCCTGCGCGCGCGGATTTATGACGCTGAACGGGCCCGTCGGGATGCGGAACGGGCCGCGAGCCGTAAGAGTCAGGTGGGCTCCGGCGACCGGTCGGAACGCATCCGAACCTATAATTTCCCGCAGGGGCGTGTGACCGATCACCGCATCAACCTGACCCTGTATAAACTGGATCAGGTGATGGCGGGAGAGGCTTTGGATGAGCTTATTTCGGCACTGATTACCGAAGACCAGGCGGCGAAACTGGCCGAAATGAACAATTGATCCATGACTGACACCGTTCAAACATGCCTTCAGCGCGGCCGGCGGCGGTTGATGGGGGCGGGTCTCGAAAACGCCGAGTTGGAGGCGCGGGCGCTGCTGGCCCATGTTGTGGGCCTCAAACCCCTGGATCTGTATCTTATGCCGGAACGCCCCCTCAGCGCTGCGCAGAGTCAGCTGTTTGAGGCCATGATTGTCCGCCGTTTGAACCGGGAACCCGTTTCCCAGATCTTGGGGGAAAAGGAATTCTGGGGGCTGACCTTTCGGGTGACCCGCGATGTCCTGACCCCGCGCCCCGACAGTGAAACCCTGATCGAGGCCATACTCGGGGAAATTGGGGCCCGACGAACGGAAGCACTGCGGGTTTTGGATTTGGGAACCGGCAGCGGCTGTCTGCTGCTGAGCCTTTTGCACGAATTGCCGTCCGCCAGGGGGCTCGGGGTGGATATTTCCGCCGCCGCACTCAACGTGGCACAAGATAATGCCCAGCGTCTTGGGCTTGACGGTCGGGCCCGGTTCCAACACAGTGACTGGATGGCGGACATTGCGCCGGAGGAACGTTTTGACATTATTGTTGCCAACCCACCCTATATCGGGCTTGAGGAAAAAGACAGCCTCGATCCCGAAGTAAGAGACTATGAACCGGAACGGGCCTTATTTTCCGGCCCGCAGGGGCTTGATGATTACAGGCGGTTTTTGGGGGACATTCCTGGTCGTCTGGCCCCCGGGGGGTTGGCGTGGTTGAAATTGGGGTGAGACAGGCGGCGGCGGTGATGGCGCTGGCGCAACAAGCGGGGGCCCGGGAGCGGCGTCTTTTTCGGGATCTGGGGGGCCGGGATCGCTGCATCATGATGAAATTCTGAAAAAAATGCAAAAAGCCCCTTGGCTTTTGCGTCCGTGCGGAGTAGGTTAGGGCATCGCCTGAAGGTTATGACCTCCGGCGGCGGAAAATCCGGGGTTGGGAAGTACCGGAATATAAATCCCCACTTCAGAAAATCAATCAGGCTGTCTTACAGGACAGCAGAGATTTGTGACGGGCCAAGGTATAAAACCGGCCCCTAAAGCGTATTGTCATTTACATGAAACAAAATTCTAATTCCCGTCGTTCTCGCCAGAACAACAAGGCGAACGGCACGCAAAACAGAAATAAGAACAACGGCAAGAACCGCCAGAACAAGAACCAGCAGCATGGGGCCCATGCTGCCAATCGTCAGGTGGACAGTCACGGTCCCGCCGGGAAAGTGCGCGGAACCGCCAAGCAACTCTATGAAAAATACAAAACCCTGGCGCGGGAGCATCAAAGCACCGATAGCTTTTTGGCGGAAGCCTTTTACCAGCATGCCGATCATTATTACCGGATTTATGCGGAATATGCGGCTGCCGAAGCGGCGGCCGAGGCGGCCCGGGAAAAGGAACGGCAGCGCCGGGCTGAAGAAGCGGCGGAACATCAGGCTACACTGGCCTCGATGGCTAATGTGGAAAGCGGTGCTTCCGGAGCCGTTCAGGGAAATGGTCAAAATAGTGGTCAAAATAACGGCTTGACCACAATGGAGGTGAATGGCGCAACGGTGGAGGCGTCTGCGCCTACTGAGTCGAAACCGGTTCGCAAAGGCCGGAAAACATCCACGAGAAACAAAAATACGCCTTTTGCCCAGACGCCGTCACCAGAAGCATTGATGCTGGATCTGGAGGGGCGGGAGAAACCGCAAAAGGCCCCACGGGCAGAAGAAGATGCGGCGGCCGACGATATTTCCAGCTCCTCTGCTGGAGCCTCTGCCGGGCCCACCGCGCCGACCGGACCCGAAACCGAAACCAAAGCCCAGAACAACGAGACGCCGCCGGTTCAGGAAGTGAAAAAACGTCGCGGGCGTCCGCCCAAGGCCAAAACCGCCCCGGAAGCGGCGACGGAAACATCCGATGCAACGCCACAACTGACCACTGAAGATGCGGCCAAACCCAAACGAACGGTGCGTCGGTCCCGCAAGAAAACCGAGGCGTCTGAGGAACAAGCGATCTCGGAATAACCCGGAACGGGATTGTGTTAGAGTAAATTGTCAATAGGTTAGCTCAATTCACTCTAGCTTCCCTATCATTCACCCTGTATGAATATGACGGCAGGCCGGTTTGTCAAAAGGACAGATCGGCCTGCCTTGTCAAAGGCAGATTGTGATGAGAGGGGTCCGTCATGGCGAGGCGCGCCAGCAACGAAGCACTCCATCAGTTCTTGCGGGGTTTGGCTGGGCCGTGCTGCCAGTATGGCCTGCGCCAAATTCCTGGCTCCTGGACCAGATCTGACCGGCAGAATGATGGGGCAACCTCTTCACAACTCACTCTAGATTGACTTCAGTCATTGGGGCGGCGTTCTATCCTTTGATAGGATACCGGTAAACATGGCGAATCTCGATGGGCCCCCGAGAACGATGTGACACTCTCCGGGTATTAAGGATCAGATCGCCCTAAAATTAAAGCAGAATATTTACCAAAAAATTATCAAAATTTATCCGGCCCCTCTTGTGTTGCAAAAAAGCAACATCATATGTGGAATATGTCATGAAAAAGGAGTTTACGGGATCATGGATTTCGAAAAATATACAGACCGAGCGCGCGGATTTATCCAGTCCGCCCAGAATCTGGCTTTGAGAGAGGGGCATCAACGATTTACCCCTGAACATATTCTGAAAGTTCTTCTGGAAGACCGGGAAGGACTTTGCGCCAACCTGATGACGGCGGCCGGCGCCGATCCGAAAGCGGCGCTTGGGGCAGTGGAGCAGGCTGTGGCAGCGTTTCCCAAGGTGGAAGGTTCGGGTGCGGGGCAGCTTTATCTGGACCCGGCAACGGCACGACTGTTTGAGAGTGCGCAGGAAGTGGCGAAAAAGGCCGGTGACGACTATGTCACGGTCGAAAGGCTGCTGCTGGCCTTGACGCTGGCTTCGGGTACCAAGGCGGCGGAGATTCTGAAACAAGCGGGACTTACGCCGCAAAAACTCAATGCCGCCATTAACGAGATTCGCAAGGGCCGCACCGCCTCCAGCCCCAGCGCCGAAGAAGGGTATGACGCGCTTAGGAAATATGCGCAGGACCTCACGGAAGCGGCCCGCAAGGGCAAACTGGATCCGGTGATCGGCCGGGATGAGGAAATCCGCCGCACCATTCAGGTGCTTTCCCGACGGACCAAAAACAACCCCGTCCTGATCGGCGAGCCGGGCGTGGGCAAGACCGCCATTGTGGAAGGGCTGGCACTCAGGATCGCCAATGGGGACGTGCCAGACAGTTTAAGCCAGAAGCGCATCATGGCGCTGGACATGGGGGCTTTGGTGGCCGGGGCGAAATATCGCGGTGAATTTGAGGAACGGCTCAAGGCGGTATTGCAGGAAGTGCAGGCGGCCGAAGGGGAAATTGTGTTGTTTATTGACGAGATGCACACCCTGGTGGGCGCCGGCGCATCCGAAGGGTCGATGGATGCGTCCAACCTCCTGAAACCGGCCCTGGCACGGGGCGAGCTGCACTGTATCGGTGCCACCACGCTCAATGAGTATCGCAAATATGTGGAAAAGGATGCGGCGCTGGAGCGGCGGTTCCAGCCGGTCATGGTCGGCGAACCCACGGTGGAGGACACCATTTCCATCCTGCGCGGACTGAAGGAGAAATACGAACTCCATCATGGTATTCGTATTACTGACAGCGCCATCGTGGCGGCCGCCACCCTCTCTAACCGTTATATCAATGACCGGTTCCTGCCGGACAAGGCCATTGACCTGGTGGATGAGGCCGCCTCCAAAATCAAGATGGAGGTGGACAGCAAACCTGCTGAGCTGGACGAACTGGACCGGCGCATCATCCAGCTGAAAATCGAACGCGAGGCGCTCAAGAAAGAAAAGGATGACGCCTCCCGCGAACGACTCGCCAAGCTGGAAAAAGAGCTTGGGGAACTGGAGCAGCAGTCTGCGGAACTGACCGCCCAGTGGCAGCGGGAAAAAGACCGCCTGGCCGGCGACCAGCAGCTTAAAGAACAGCTGGATCAGGCCCGCATCGAACTGGAGCGGGCCCAGCGGCAAGGTGACCTCGCCCGGGCCGGGGAGCTGCAATATGGCACCATCCCGGAACTGGAAAAACGTCTCAAGGAAGCTGAAACGGCGGGTGAGGCGAAGAATCACCTTCTGAAAGAGGAGGTGAGCGAGGAAGACATTGCTGCAGTGGTCAGCCGCTGGACCGGTATCCCGGTGGACAAGATGCTCGAAAGCGAGCGGGAAAAACTGGTGAAAATGGAAGAGTGGCTCGGTCAGCGTGTGGTCGGTCAGGAAGAAGCGGTGAAAGCCGTGTCCGCCGCCGTGCGCCGGGCGCGGGCGGGGCTTCAGGACGAGGCCCGGCCGATTGGCTCGTTCCTGTTCCTGGGGCCCACCGGGGTGGGCAAGACCGAACTCACCAAGGCGCTGGCCGAATTCCTGTTTGATGATGATCAGGCCATGGTGCGCATCGACATGTCCGAATTTATGGAAAAGCATGCGGTCGCCCGGCTGATCGGGGCGCCCCCGGGTTATGTGGGTTATGAAGAAGGCGGGGTGTTGACCGAAGCGGTGCGCCGCCGCCCCTATCAGGTGATTCTGTTTGATGAGGTGGAAAAGGCCCATCCCGATGTGTTCAACGTGCTCTTGCAGGTGCTGGACGACGGCCGCCTTACGGACGGACAGGGCCGCACGGTGGATTTCAAGAACACCCTGATTATTCTGACCTCCAACCTTGGCAGCCATATCCTGGCCGAGCAGCCCGAAGGCACCGATATGGAAACGGTGCGGGCCCAGGTGATGGAGGTGGTGCGCGGGGCGTTCCGGCCGGAATTCCTCAACCGCCTGGATGAAATCATCCTGTTCCACAGGCTCAGTCGTGAACATATGAAGGGCATTGTGGAGATCCAGCTGAAACGGCTCCTGAAGCGGCTTGAGGATCGCAAGATCACACTGGAGCTGGATGTAAGCGCCAAGGACTGGCTCGCGCACGCGGGGTATGACCCGGTCTACGGGGCGCGGCCCCTGAAACGGGTGATCCAGCGTAACTTGCAGGATGAGCTGGCCAACAGGATCCTCGACGGCACCATTCGTGACGGTGCAGTGGTGAAAGTCACCGCCGGCGCGCACGGCCTCGAGTTCAAGGTGTAAGAGGAGAGCTTACAGTCTCAAGTGAAGTTTGATGAAGTGAAATTGTCAATGTCGCCGGCCCTATATTTTTGGGGCCGGCGCGACTGTTTACGGCGCGATGGCGGTTGGTCCCTCCGCCGTCCTTGCTTTTTTCCTTCGCTATTGCCGCTTCTCTTCCGTCCTTGCTGCCCCTTCCTTCGTCATTGCCGCGCAGGCGGCAATCCAGCTCATAAATAAAATGTTCCGCCGGTTTTTGGGAGGGGCTTTTTTAATGAACACTGGGCTCCCGTCTGTGCGGGGGCGACGGAAGGGGATTTCGGGAGGTTGTGATGACATTGTGCTCTTTGTGTCATGGCGAACAATAACGAAGCCATCCATGCTGCTGTCCCGTCACACCCGTTGACGCGGGTTCACGATGACGTTCCCCAACGCCGTCATCGTGAGCGTAGCGACGCGATCGACAGCCCCCCTGTCATCTACCGTTCCCCGTCACCTGATGGGGCTGGGAGGGCATCTTTAGAGTGAATTGAACCACCCTATTCACAATTCACTCTGACATATCGCGCCTATTCCGTGGCCTGGTGACGGGCGGTTTCAGCGGTTTGCTTGGGCGGCATGGTCTCGGCCCGGGCCAGCAGGATATGGGTTTTCTGGAACAGCAGCTCCTGGTTGATGTCGGCCATGGCGGTCTGGAACGCTTGCAGGTCCTGCCCTTTCAGTTTCTTGCCGGTGGGGATCTTCAGCGCCAGCGGATTGACCTGTCGGCCGTCTTTCAGCACCTCGTAATGCAGATGCGGGCCCGTCACCCGGCCAGTGGCGCCCACATACCCGATGATCTGGCCTTGCTTGACCCGGCGGCCCTCCTTGATTCCCTTGCCATAGCGGCTGAGATGGGCATAGGCGGTTTTATACCCGTTTAAATGACGGATGCGCACATAATTGCCGTAACTGCCATAGCGGCGGGATTTTTCAATCACTCCGTCACCGGCGGCCATTATTGGGGTGCCGGTGGGGGCGCCGAAATCCAGGCCCTTGTGCATGCGGGTATATCCGAGCACCGGATGTTTGCGTTTGCCATAACGGCTGGTGAGTCGCGCGCCTTCAATCGGGGTTTTCATCAGCGCCTTGCGCGCGCTTTGCCCGGTTTCATGATAATAATCGGCGGTCTTTTCGCCGGGCGCCTGGTAACGATACAGGGTGATGGGTTTGCCGCTCAGGGTGAGTCGGGCATAAAGAATGTCGCCTTCCTGAACCCGGCGGCCGTCTTCGCTGAGTTTGCGTTCATAAAGAATTTCGAACGAATCACCCCGGCGAATTTCACGCTGAAAGTCCACGTCGAAGCTGAAAATGCGAATCAGCTCTACAATGACCGCTGTGGGCAGACCCTGTTTTTGCCCGGCCATGAACAGACTGTCTTCGATCATGCCTTGCGCATGACGGGTGATGGTAAGACTGGGACGTTTTTCCAGTTCGCCCTTATAGCCATCCGTCCGGCGATCGACTCGCACCAGATGGTCAAAATCCTTTTCCAGTTCAAGGCGCACAAGGCTGCCCTGGTCATCAAAACCCGCGGTAACGGTCTGGCCAATTTGCAGATGACGCAGATTATAATACTGGCCCAGTTCCTCAATGGC